>CAZBQL010000004.1:19107-56332 GCA_964493985.1 uncultured Dehalococcoidales bacterium | reverse complement strand
CTTCGATTCTAGTAACAGCCTGTTCGGGCTGATAAGGAGAACATGAATGTCAGAGAATTCATATATCATTCTTAGGAAAAAACTGGGAGTATGGGAGTCCGACCGTTTCCTGAAAATCCTCGAGGCGATGTTCACTCCCCAGGAAGCCGACGTCTGCATGGAACTCTTTACACCAGCCACCTGTGCCGAACTGTCCCGGAGACTCGACGTCGAAGAGGGCAAGATGCAGGAAATGCTGGATAACCTTATCGACCGGGGGATGCTTACCCGTGGAAAAACCGAGTATGGATTCCATACCAGCCTGATTGCATTTCACCACGACGCCGTTGCCGATACCGCCCCTCACGAAGGACCTCACCGGATACCGGGCAACGTAAAAAAGATGTGGGGTGAATTCTTCAGGGAAGAATGGTATAAGGAATGGATAGAAAGACAGGATAAATCCCAGGCAGCCGGTGGAAGAAACCTGCCGATATCTCCATCCATCAGCGCCATTGAACGAAGCCCGAACGTGAGTTTCGATGATCTCCTTCCTGAGGAAAATTTTAGGAAAAAAATAGAGGATGCCAAGCGCAGGATAATCGCGCCCTGCGGCTGCCGTGTTGTCTGGGGTGTCTGTGATTACCCTTTAATGACCTGTTTTGCTACGTTCGACAGACCGAGAGGTGAATTTTACCTGAACCAGCCGGGACGTATACTGAAGGAATATACCCTGGCTGAGACCCTGGATATCGCCAGGGAAGCCGAAGAAGCCGGCCTGGTGCACTGGGGCGATTGCTTCTGCTGCAGCTGCTGCTGCGAAAATCTTTACCCGCTGACAAGAGAGCAGCGATTCGACCTTATGACACCGAACCGTTTCGCTGCGAACGTCGACGAAGAAAAATGCGTCGGTTGCCAGATATGTATAGAGCGATGTCCGTTCGAAGCAATCGAAATGCGGAAAGGCAGCAGTTCGAAGAAATATAAGGCTTATGTAAACCTGGAAAAATGCAAGGGCTGCGGTGCCTGTATTCCCACCTGCAACAAGAATGCCATCACCTACATGATTGTCAGGCCGCCCGAGTACATCACCAGCCAGAGACCGCCCGAACCATCACCCGGAAAACCTGTTAGAACCGTACCCGTCTGGGGTTTCTACGAATTGAAATAACCTGAAATACAGGAGTAATAATGAAAGCCCTGGTACTCGAAGAAAAAGGTAAGATATCATACCGTGACATCGATATTCAGGAATTAGTGGGTCCGGGCGATGTCTGTATAAAGATACACAGCGTCGGGATATGTGGCAGCGATGTTCACTATTACCAGTTCGGCAAGATCGGCAATTTCGTTGTTACCGGACCGATGGTGCTGGGGCATGAAGCATCTGGCGCCGTAATTGAAGTCGGTTCCAGCGTCAAAGATTTGAAGCCAGGTGACCGGGTATGCATGGAACCGGGCATTCCTGAACCGGACAGCAAAGCTGTCATGATGGGGATGTACAACCTCGATCCGGCGGTCAGGTTCTGGGCGACACCACCGATACACGGCTGTCTCAGGGAAACGGTCGTTCACCCCGCTCAGTTCGTGTTCAAGCTCCCCGAAAACGTAAGTTACGGTGAAGGAGCGATGGCTGAACCGCTGTCGGTGGGGCTGCAGGCTGTAAAGAAAGCCGGCATCAAGCCCGGTGATACCGCGCTTGTCACCGGCTGCGGCACTATCGGCCTGGTTACTGCGATGTCTGCCCTGGCCAGCGGCTGTAGCAGGGTAATTATTACCGATGTCATCCAGGAAAAACTGAATATTGCATCAGGATATGGTATCACGCCAGTCAATATTACGAAGCAGAATGTAGTCGATACGGTTAACGAGTTAACGGACGGATGGGGCGTGGATGTCATTTTCGAGGCCAGCGGCAATGAGTCGGCTATCGCCAATATCTTCGATCCCCTGTGTCCCGGTGGTACGGTTGTCTTTATCGGAATGCCGGTCCAGCCGGTCCCGGTGGATATTGTTGCCGCCCAGGCCAAAGAAGCGGTGATAAAGACCATATTCCGGTACGCCCATGTTTACCAGCGGGCGATTAATCTCATGTCATCGGGAAAAATCGATGTTAAACAACTTATCACGGATACATACAAATTCAAGGACGGAGTAGCAGCGTTCGAGTACGCCGCAAATCCGAGACCGACATCGGTCAAGATTATAATAGAGATGGAGTAATTCTTAGCGTATCGTGTACCCGCCATCTATTATCATGTCATGACCGATCATGTAGCTTGAAGCGTCGGATGCCAGGAAAAGCAAAGCTCCGCGCAGTTCTTCCGGTTCACCGAGTCGGCCAAGCGGCGTAATAGCTTCCCATTCCGGGAACAGGTGCGACATAGTTGATAGTGTCATCTCGGTTTTCATATAGCCGGGACTGAGGGCATTGACACGGATGCCGTATTCAGCCCACTCCAGGGCCATTGATTTCGTCAGCATTGCCACCCCCGCCTTGGAGGAATTATACACAGCCTGTTTCTGTGGGACGTTTACTGCATGGCCGGATATAGATGCCAGGTTGATAATACATCCACTTCGTTGTGGAATCATTATCCTGGCTGCTGCCTGCGAACAGAGGAACACTCCTTTCATATTCGTATCTATGATATTGTCCCATTCCTCTTCAGGTATATCCTCTACCGGCATCTGGAAACTGACACCCGCATTATTCACACAGATATCCAGTCGTCCGAATTCCTTCGCGGTTTCCGAAAACGCTTTATCAACTTCATCCTTCTTCGATACGTCTGCCTGGTATGCCAGCGCTTTTACTCCTATTCTATGTAACTCTGCTGCTACTTCCTCCAAACCTTCGATATGAAGTCCGACCAGCGAAACATCGCATCCGGCTTCAGCCAGAGTAAGAGCCAGTACTTTACCGATTCCCCGCGCCGCTCCTGTCACCAGGGCTTTTCTGCCCGATATATCAAAGATATCTATAACGCTCATTATATTACTTTCCTTTAAGCCAGGCTTTTCTCTATTTCCTTTAGATTTTTCAGTCCCTGCACGGCAAGTTCTTCACCAGTATCGGCAAAATTCCGCCATATCGCGCATAGCCTGTTCAATTCCTCAAAACCGGGATCGAAGGACTCAATGGATAACGGTCCGTCATAATCGATATTTTTTAAAGCAGTGAAGAACTCACGCCACGGCACGAGACCTGTACCGGGAATTCCCCGGTTATTCTCACAGACATGCACATATCCCAGGTATTCCTTGCCACAGATATTCACGGCATCGGTAAAACTCATCTCCTCGCGTATCATGTGGAATGCATCGAGGAGTATTTTCATATTGCCGGTGCCGACATCTTTACAATACTTCACCGCATCCTCGGCAATATTGATGAAATGGGTTTCAAATCTGTTTACCGGCTCAACTGCCAGAATAATATCACCCTTACTCTTTGCGTACCCGGCGGCTTCCTGCATATTTTCTATCGACCATTTCCATTCTTCTTCAGTACGTGGTTTACCCGTGATATATCCCCAGGAAGCATATATTACTCCGGCAATAATTTTCGATCCTATCTCAAGGTTTATATCAACCATTTTCTTGAGCGTGTTTAATCCCTGTGTCCTTACCGCCGGGTCAGGATGGATTATATTAGAGTCCTGGGGCATACCGATGGTAGTCACCACCTCAATACCGACTTCCTTTATTTTTTCGCTGACCTTTTCCGCAGGGAAGCGTTCGGGATGAGCTACATTTATATCCAGAACATCGAAACCCAGTTCTTTCGCTTTTTCTATAAGCGGCAGGTCTTTTTCAGTAAAATCTTCCGTCCATATCAGTGAAGCAACTCCAAATCTAAACATAGTCCCTCCTGAATCCATGTATTTTTATACGATCACCGGTTCTATTCCAAGATACATACAGGCATCAGCAATCGGTTCCAGGTAATCACCATGTATCATGCTGGCATGATGCACGAATCCTTCGTGTATTAATGTGCTATATAAATCATCCAGGTCTTCAACCTTTATCCAGCTCCAGGAACCTCTCAGGTCCTGGTCTGCATGAACCGCTTCACCGGTGGTTATCAGCATCTTGAAGTCACCGTTATGTTCCTGGAGGCGGCACAACGTGACCGTTCCCTCTTTCAGTTGAAATTCTGCCGTGCCCTGTGAACGGTCAACTCCAAGACTTACACCCAATACACTCTGATATCTGATCCTTACCTGTTCTGGATCAAAGGCAAGAGATGGTGGGGCGTTCCCGCAGTGCCAGGCCAGGAAAGTATCTTCCTCCGCCTGGTGTTTTATTGTCCAGTCGATAAAATGAGGAGAAAACTTGCCAAATGAGGCAAGATACTGGACGAGCATGGTAAGGGCACCGTAAACGTCAACTTCGCAAGATGTCATAACACCTTTATCGGTCAATCTCCCCATGGCGTAACACGGAGAAATACCATATACTTCCTGCATAGCTGTCCAGCACTGGACTCCTATTGCGGATAATTTCTTTTCTTCAGCAAACCTGGTAAGAGAATATTCGAGTCCGGCTATCTTTCCAAGTACGTCATCTGATATTTCTGATAGATTCGCCTGTTTTTTCATCGCTTTCATCAGGTCCTGTATTACCTTTTCATTTTCACCGTGTGGGTCTGCCATTTTCATAATATCCGGTAACGATGTCGGGACAACTCGTTGTTGAAATTGACGCATCATCTCATCTTCATTATATATGCATGTCTCGAACCGTTCCGGTCGTGGTCCGACAATTCCTACCTTCGCGCCGATAAATCCTTTGCAGATACTACAGGCTTTCACAAAATTATTCAGTATAGCTTGAAATTCATCTTCCTCGGGGAAGACCAGTCCACCGAAAGTAAACGGTATCTGCCGGCGGTGTAGTCCCGATGAGATAGACAGGGTGCCGCAGAATGAATCGGAGCGCCTTCCTCCTTCATCGGTAAATGCTCCTTCTTTGGTACCAAAGAGCATAATCGGTAATTCACGGAATGCCGCCGCAACTGCAAGTGCCGAGACTTCATCGCCAAATGTCATAGTGCCTATAATCAGGCCGTCTATCTCATTTTCCGAGAACAGCTTTATTACTTTTTCGGCTTCATCGTCATCTCTGACACATCCTCCAATAGTTAGCTGTTCATCGGGCACAACGATTTCCATTTCGGAAACTCCGGTAAAAACATCAAGGCACCTTTTCCGCATATCTGCAGCCCAAACTTCATCAAACGGTTCACGGTGTGCCGGAACAAATCCAATCCGTATCTTTTCCATTTTTCTATACCCTCATTTGTATTCTCTTCTCGGTTATGATAAATAGTTGAACGGTTCGTGTCAACGTATGGGAGACAGGTAACATTGTGGCGAAAGCTTTGTCCGTTATATAATTACCAGTAAATAACGGGCTGCTTCGCCGACACTGCATTTCCGTTCATTTCATATAATGGAGGTTACCATGGCAAAAGAAGAGCTTATTTCAGTAGTTAGTCCTGAAGCCGAAAGGTACAAGCTGGCCCCGGACGAGCCACCTCCCGGATTCCCCGGACCGGCAGGAGCTTTCAGATTCGATCCCGGTTCAATTACTTATGCCGAACGGCTCGACACACTGGAAAACAAGACCATTTACCTGGTGGACATCGGATTCGGCGGTGGTTATAACTTCATGTTGGAGGTACAGAAGTGGTTCAACGACCACATGCCTTCCGTGACCACAATACCCCGTAAAAAACCCGGACACGTGTTCTCGGACGACAACAATGAACTCTGGGAAGAGGTAAAAGAGAAAGGAGATGCCGTCATCCTCGGCGTTGCCGGCTGACCGGGCTGTGTCTCGGCAGTTGCCGGCGGCGGAGTCAACCTTGAAAAGAACTACGGCATACCGGTCGCACCAATATCAGCCTATACTATGGAAGCAGTTGCCAAGGCCGATCCAAGAGCGATCGCTTTACCTATCATTTATACCCCCGATCCTGTTATCGGGATGTCACCCGATACTCTTTACAAGAAACTTCTTGAAGGAAAGGACCCTGAAACCGGAAGACCCGTGATTGACGAGATTATTGACGTTTTGACCAAACCACAGGAAAAGAAAAAGAACGGGTCAAAACCAGCTTCCGAACCAGAATTTTCAAAAGAGATAAAACCGGATACCGAAGATAATCTGCAGCAGGTATTCTATGACAGGGGATGGACGGACGGTCTTCCAATTATCCTGCCTACCGAAGAACGGGTACAGAAAATGCTTACCGGCACCAGCCATTCACCAGATGAAGAAGTTGGGCAGGCTTACGACCACGACCATCACGAAATCATCAAGTATACCGTTCGCGACATCGCTGTGGCAGCCGTAATGGCAGGAGCTAAGCCTGAGTACTTCCCGGTTATCCTGGCGATAGCTTCGATGAGGCAATCATCGATCGCACCTTCCACGACTGCTTTCGGCAGCATGCTCCTGGTGAACGGACCTATCCGCAATGAGCTGGGAATGAACTCAGGCATTGCAGCCTTCAGCCCGGTAAACCAGGCAAATTCGGTGTTGGGTAGAGCCTGGACATTGATGAGTATTTGCTGGGGATACGCCAAGAAAAAAAGGACATTATGGAGTTCACAGGGCTGCACTGAATTGTACAACAATATGTGCGTTGCCGAAAATGAGGAGAGGAGTCCCTGGGCGCCTTTCCACGTCGACAAAGGTTTCAAACCGGAGGAAAGCGTCATCAGTCTGTTCAGAGGCTGGGCGGTAGTCAATAGCATTGGATGCGCGGCTAATCGGCCCCTTCACGAAGAACTCAGTCGCCAGTTCACAGCCATTCCTCCGCTGGGTTCAAGAGCAACTATCGTGATGGACCCGCTTGTTGCCCGTAACCTTAAAAACAACGAGGGATTCGAAACCAAGATGGACTACTGCAAACACCTTTCCGAGAATATCAAGATAAAAGCTGAAGATTACTGGAAGACCGACCACATTGATATGCTGGTATCATCCGAAGCCGCCAGGGGTGTGGAACCGTTCGCGACATGGAAAGCATTGCCGGATGACGCACTTTTCGCCCCATTCCATATACCCGAGAATATTAATCTTATTGTCGTCGGCGGTGAAACGAGTCCGTTGTGGAAGGCTTCCGAATACGGGTATTCGGGCAGCGCGTCCGTGGATAAATGGAGAGCTTAATAAACATCAAGGTAAAGTTTAATAAATAGAGTGTTGAAAAAGGAGGTATTGAATGGCTGACCAAAAAGAAGTGGCACGCCTGAAAGATCTGGCATGTGATATGCGTAAGAAATTACTCTATCTCTGCGGTACTTATGAAGGCGTGGTACATATCGGGGGAGACCTCTCGATGACGGATCTCCTGATCGGTCTCTATCACCATGGGATGAACGTTAATCCCGATGATATACGGGACCCGAAACGCGACCGGTTTATCCTCAGTAAAGGGCACGGCGCGGTCTGTATGTACATCGCCATGGCATTGAGAGGATTCTTCGATTACAATGATATCCTGGAGAGATACGGAAAACTGGACAGTCCTTACGGCATGCATGTCTGCAAGGTTTACCTGCCCGGTGCAGAATGTTCTACCGGTTCTCTTGGACACGGTCTGGCTGTGTCGGTAGGTATCGCATTTTCTGCCAGGCAGAAGAAACAGGAGCACCGGGTTTTCTGTATGATGGGTGACGGCGAGACCTGCGAAGGTTCGGTCTGGGAGGCGGCAAATACTGCCGGTTCTTATAAATTGGGTAACCTTATCGGTATTGTTGATAAAAACAAACAACTCATGACCAGTTTCGCCAATGAGTCGATTAGTTTCGAACACTATCCTGAAAGGTGGGAAGCCTTCGGATGGAATGCCGTCGAGATCGATGGACATGACATGAACCAGATCGTCGATGCACTCGACAATCTACCACCGGTTACAAGCGACAAACCCACCGTAATTATCGCTAACACGGTAAAGGGTAAAGGTGTATCCTTCATGGAAGGAGTGATTGGCTGGCACGCCGGCGCTCTCAGTACCGAAGACATGGAAAAAGCGATGGCAGAAATCGACGCTGCCTGTGAGAAGGAAAGGAGTGCGGCATAATGAGAATTTCGATGAATTTCGGTAGTTTTGGTTCAGCCCGTTCAATTATCGGAGAAACTCTTCATGAACTGGGTGAAAAGCACGATAACGTGTGGGCACTCACTGCCGACACCGGTGGCTGGATTTCGGCATTCAGAAAAGATTTTCCTGACAGGTTTGTCGATGTAGGAATCGCGGAAGCGAACCTTGCCGGTATCGCTGCAGGGCTGGCTCTTGAAGGGAATATCCCTTTTATTGCCGGGATGATCCCCTTCATGACAATGCGTGCCTGTGAGCAGAACAGGACCGATATAGCCTACCAGGATTTGCCGGTGCGTTTGATCGGAACCGGCGGAGGACTTACGTCCGGAGGCGGCTCTACTCATAATGCCATGGAAGATATCGCGATAATGAAGTCCATGGTCAATATGACGGTCCTGTCGATCGGTGACCCCAATATGATTAGGGATATCATGTACCTGAGTATGGATTACCCGCATCCCATGTATGTCCGACTGGCACAGGGGAAGCAGGACAGGATTGTCTACGAGCCGGGTACTATCGATTTCAAGATCGGTATGGGTCTGGTTGCCCGTGAGGGTAATGACGCTGCAATCATTGCCCATGGCGAAATGGTATTCCAGGCACTCGAGGTAGCAAAGGATCTCGAAGATGAAGGAATAAGCATCAGGGTAATCGACATGTATTCAATTAAACCTGTTGATACGGACCTTATTCTCCAGACTATCAAGGAGGTCGATAATGTCCTGGTATGGGAGGACCACCTCATGGACGGAGGGTTGGCCAGTGTCGTTGCCGATGTTTTCGCAGATAACGGGGCTTATCCAAAGAAATTCAAACGTCTCGGCATCCCGCAGGTATATGCCGGTTTCGGCAGCGGTGAAGAGCAGCGAAAGAAATACGGCTACGATAGAGAATCGGCAAAGGCCGTATTAAGGGACATGGTTAAATAGAATCCTATATTTGAAGGTGCGGGTCTGCGGTCTTTAAAAGGAGGAGTGAGTTCACTCCTCCTTATTCTATTATTACTATTTCATTCTCAGAAAGATTCATATACAATATCCGGTAAATACGATTAAGGAGTATATCAATGAGTAAAGGGCCCGTCTATGCAATGGCTATTTCACCTCATCCGGCCGACAATGACTTTGGTTTTGGCGGTACCGCAGCCAAGTGGATAAAAGAGGGTAAAGAGGTAGTTTACGTCATCGCCACCAACGGTGACAAGGCATCCAGTGATCCGAATATTCCTGCGGACGAACTTGCCAGGATAAGAGCTAACGAACAGAGGGAAGCGGCTCAAATTCTCGGTGTGACGGAAGTGGTATTCATGGGACATCCCGACCTGGGACTTGAAAATGTCCCCGGTCTGCAGAAAGAAATCCTCAGGCTGTTCCTGACTTTTCGACCGGAAATAGTGATTACCTGTGACCCCAACAATCCACCATATTTCTCCAATCCGGACCATCGTGCTATCGGCAGGGCGGTACTGGACGCGGTATGGCCGATGGCCCTTGCAGTAAATTACTACCGTGACCTTATGGCGGAAGGTCTTGAAATCCACCATGCCAGGGAAATGTATCTCTGGATGAGCAGCGAGCCTAATTTCTACAGTGACATTTCCAACGTCTTCGACTTGAAGATGAAAGCCGTTGAAGTCCACCAGAGCCAGATAGGACCGAGTGGGAATGCTCCTGATTTCCTGAACGCCATCAAGGAAGGAAATAAGAACGCCGGGAAACAGGCCGGTTGCGAATGGGCAGAGGCTTTCCATAGACTCGAAGTCCTGCAAAGACTTTAAGTCTACTATCTTTGGTAAACTAAAATCTTTGTTGTGGAGCTGTGCGGATAACCATGCCATTGATTGACCTGCTCAAGCAGAGGAGAAGTGTCAGGAATTTCCTTGATAAACCTATTGAGAGAGAAAAGATAATGATGTGCCTGGAGGCAGCGAGACTGGCCCCATCTGCCAGTAACTCTCAGCCGTGGAATTTCCTGGTAGTGGATGACCTGGGAGTAAGAGACAGACTCTGTAAAGGGGCTTTCAATGGCCCGTACCTTATAAATTTATTCTGTAAAAAAGCACCTGTAATACTGGTCGTAATATCCGAACAGTCGAAATTTCTTACCAGAATTGCGGCTGTATTTCGAGGTACTCAATTTTATCTTTTAGATATTGGGATTGCTGTCGAACATTTCGTCCTGCAGGCTGAGGAGTTAGGGCTTGGGACCTGTTGGATAGGATGGTTTAACGAAAAATCGGTCAAGAATACACTTTCTATACCCGAGAGTAAAAAGGTTGATGTCCTCGTAGCGGTCGGTTACCGGGATACGTCGAAACCCTTGAACGAACATAAACGGGAAAAGCTGGAAGATATTATCGCATTTAATAACTATAAAACAAGATAGACAGGGGGAATAAAATGCCGGTAACCAGAGTAAACGATATCAATATGTACTACGAAATCCACGGTGAAGGAGACCCGCTTATACTTATCATGGGGCTGGGAGGCGACCATTTTCGCTGGTTCAGGATACTCCCGCTGCTTGCGGAGAATTTTAAAGTTTTAACTTTCGACAATCGCGGAGTCGGGAAAACAGATAAGCCGGATATTCCTTACACGATGAAAATGATGTCGAATGATGTCGCCGGACTTATGGATGCCGTCGGTATCGATAAAGCCCATACTTTCGGGATATCACTGGGAGGAATGATCGCCCAGAACTTTGCATTATTACATCCCGACAGGATTATCAGTCTTATGCTTGGATGTACGTTTTGCGGTGGTAAGCATACAGTATCGAATGAAGGTACAGGGCCGGGTGTACTTGATCCGTCATTGATAGAAACGATGCTGCCGGAAGAAAGAGCCGTGGAAATGATGCCGGCACTTTATAGTCGGGAGTTCATAGACAATAACCAGGACTTCGTTGATATACAGATCGAATACGCCAGGAACAATCCGCCGGATATTGTTAGTTACCGGAGACAGCTTGGTGCAGCCGGTACGCATGATACCTATGACCGGCTGCCTGAGATAAAGTTACCAACCCTCGTGATCGCCGGTGATGCAGATGCACTTATTCCGGCTGAAAATTCAAGAATAATCGCTTCCCGAATACCGGATTCAGAACTTGTAATACTCGAAGGCATGGGGCACGGATTTTATACCGAAGCCAACGAAGAAACTGCCCGGATACTAACAGACTTCATGAAACGTCATAGTTTAAGATAATCTACCCCTTTACCGTAAGATTGACAATGTCTGCGACATTATCTATATTTTCAAGATTTTCAACCATATCCAGGATTTTTTCTGCACGGTCTCTTTCTACCATACCGGAAAACTCCATCTGTTCAAAATACTTGTCCGCCAGGATCTTCCTGTCCGATGGATTCGAAGGATCGAGCTGAATACGGGGTACATATGCTCGATATGAATCCCTGCTTTCCAATTTCACCTCTAGCTCAATTCCTTCTGTTGCATCAAGTTTAGCAAGTTCCAGCGTAACTTTACCTATCAATTCCTGAACTACAGGATCGCGCACCGCATCAGGCACATAGTCTTTATTACTTGAGGTTCCCCTGGCAAGGGCACTGGCTACCGCATACTTGTAGCTGAACAAAGCATCGCCGGTAGGATAAGGACCAACTTTATAAGGTCGTGCATAATGTAATCCTGTTGCAACCCCCGGGGAAGTACGCAGAACAGCCTCTTCTATTTCCTCAGGTCTGAATTTATATTTATTGACCAATCTCAAAGCCGCTTCGATAGGTCCCTGTGTCGGTCCTCCACCAAGATACCGCTTAAACTGAGTCTCCACGTAAAAAGTATTTCCCAGGTCACCGACTAATAGTTCAGGATGGTCATATCTATCCGACGAAGATGATCCCGGTCCGAACCCGGTGCTTCCGAAAAACGGGTCTATCGCTCCATTCCAGCCGGCTTTTGCCAGCAGCGCCGCCATAATACCGCTCCTGGCAAAATTACCCTGGCCTATCTTGAATGTGGGAGAGCCATCCCAGATACCACCGCCGAATCCTTCCGTCCTTCCAACCAGACAAAGAGTATTTTTAATACCCTGTACATCCAGACCTAGTATTCTGCCGGCGATAGTGGCGGCACCGAACGTTTCCGACGGCAACATCGTTATCATACGGGGAGCAGAAGGCTGGACCGGTTCTTTCGTATCACTCTCCGCTTTCATTTCTCCCGGCAGCGGACGGTCATTGGCCAGGTGGATTCGCGCGGCGAGATCATCGCCGAGAATCATTGCCGTTATAAGTTCTTTGCCATTTATGGCTTTACTTTCACCAAGTGTTAACGCGGTCAGTACCGTAGTTTCGCTGACATGGTGAGGTACTACTCTCCCCTGGAACGTGTAAGCAAGTGGTCCCCGGTCGAAACCGCGACACATCGTACAGTTAACGAAGGCGGCGTCCTGAACAGGAACTTTATTTCCGTAACCTAGTATCGTCGCTTCTTCGTTGCCTCTCCAACCTTGAACGAGTTCGACCAGGACGTGTATATCAGGGAGAGGTGCGGCGCCGAGAGCATCACCGATAATATCGAATATCCTGATTTTCGTGTTTTCAATGGTTTCACTATCTATATCATCGTAACGAGTTTCCAATATTCTTTTAGATAAGTTCTCCAGGACAGCCTGTCCGTCTACTTCATGTTTCTCCATAGGTCCTCCTGCATTCAGTCGATAAAGTAAACTGGTATAACTACCTTTTAACTGCAAGACCAAGAATATCATTGATGTTGGCTACATTCTCCAGGTTTTCCAGCATTTCAACCATCTTCTTAGCGCCTTCAACATCTACAAGTTTTGAAAATTCCACCTGGGTCATAAATTTTTCCACCAGTTTTTCCTGCGTCAGAGGTCGGTACGGTTCGCCGAGAGCGCGAGCCACGTATTCGGTATACACATCACCGTTCTTCATTCTGACTTCCAGTTCTATGCCCTCATCTTTATCAAGGTCATCCAGTTTCACTTTCTGTATTAATGCCTGCAATTTAGGTTCTTTGATATTTTCAGCGATGAAATTCCTGTTATCGGAGTGTCCGAAATACAGAGAACCTGCTACCGCATAGTAGAAACTCCATAATGCGTTCATAGACGGGTATTCCCCGTATATATACGGCTTGGAGTAATGGATAGCCGCCGCGGCTTTCGTTAGGTGCAGGATGACTTCGTCGATATCATCTATGTTCGGATTATGCCGCTTTACTATTGTCAAAGCAGCTTCAGTAGGTGCGCTGGTTGGTCTTCCTCCCGGCCATGGTTTGTGTACCTGCTCCACGATAAATTTACTCCCCAGTCCGTCGGTTATCCGTTCCGGCCGGTTACAACTTTCCAGACTCGGATAAAAACCTCCTCTTTCGCTGAACAACGGTTCTTTTCCACCAGGCCATCCGGCAGCAGCGAGTTGAGCAGAGTTTATGCCGTTCCTGGCTTCTATCCCGTTACTCATCTTGGTTCCGACATTCTCCTCAAAACCGCCTCTTGCCATTTGTTCTTTAAAATAAGGATCGTTGACGCCCAGCCAGCCAGGATTGGCTGCCTGCGATGAACTTCCAGCAGACTGCTCTTTCCTGGGAGTTGAAGCAGCGGCTGTCCTCGGCATCATCATCCCCATTCCGCCACCACCGCCACCGCCACCTATCATCATCGTAAGACCAAGAGCATCTCTAACTTGCTTCGGATTTAACCCCAATAGTCGTCCCGACACAGCGGTCGCCCCGAAGGTAGTCGAACTGCCTCTACTTGGCGGAGCCGGAGGCATATCCGGGCTGGGCGCTTGTCCCGGTGGAGTCCTGTCGTTGGCTATATGCAACCGTGCCGCCAGGTCATCGCCGACTATAACCGACGTAATCAATTCTTTGCCACTGATACCTTTGTTTTCACCAAGAGCCAGAGCGGCGGGTATCGTTGTCTCGCTGATGTGGTTGGCAAAACGCCTGATAGGTTTACCATCGATATATATCGTACCCGGTTTCCCATCCCCTTCAATTACCAGGGTTAATGGTCCCCAGTCGAAAGAACGACCGAAAATGGCATTTACCATTGCCGCGTTATGCGCCGGTCCCTTGTATCCATAACCAAGAATACTGGCTTCTTCTTTACCTCCCCAGTTCCCGACTATCCCGGCCAGTCCCTCACTTCCATCACACTTTGCCCCGCCGATAATACAGCCGATCATATCCAGGATGCGTCGTTTTGTATTATTTACCGTTTCTTGAGGAATGTTTTCGAATTTAGTCTCAAGAATATTGTGTATGAGCGCATCGGTTACCGCGCTGCCGTCTTTGTATGTAGTGCTCAAGTCAATTCCTCCTCTATTTATTTAATCTCTCTAACGTTTACACACAATACTAAATTAACAGCTTCCAGTCAATGACAATGTGCTATCATAGTAATAATCTAAACACAGTGAGAGGAAATTTCTTGTTTTGAATCCTTATAAATATGACAGTGTACAGAATAAGGGCGAGGTAACGCTTAAAAAAGAAACCCGACACTATCGTCACTTTAAAGTAAGACTGCAAAATCCTCTTGATATAGTATATCCGGAGAACAAAGTGATACCTGGAGATTATTACCTGCCTAAAGGAAGTAGCAATCATCCCTTGATGATTATTGTTCACGGTATGGGTGATTATTCAAGAATACCCTGCACTATGTTGGCCAGAAAACTGGTCAAACAGAATATAGCCTGCTTTATCCCGTATCTCACCATTCATTCGAAACGCCTACCGAAGGCTTACAAATCCGATATGCCATTCCTTACTCCGCAGCAGTGGTTTGAGGTTTACAGGATATCGGTGGTGGATATCCGGCGGATAATCGACTGGGCATCAGACAGAGACGAGATCAATCCTGAGAAGATATATATTACCGGCATCAGCTTCGGAGGTTTCGTTTCTTCAATATCTATGGGTGTGGACGACAGGATCAAGGCTGGTATATTGATTGTTACCGGAGGTAATGCAAACAAGATATCCTGGCTTAGTAAAAGCAATCGTTTCAGGAAGAAATATCCCCGGTCGGTATCCGAGCATAATAACATCCTCGGGAAATACAGGAAGTACCTGGATGATGTAAAGGAACAAGGCTTCGACAATGTGGATGCAGATGATATAAGCTTCTATTCCGACCCTCTTACCTTCGCTTGTAATCTTCGCGACAGGCCTGTTCTGATGATTAATGCGGAAAAAGACAAATACCTGCATGAAGAAACGGTAATCGAATTATGGGAAGCCCTTGGAAAACCACAGATTGAATGGATATCCTCCGGACATGTCACACTGTGGTTACGGTATCCCATGATCTATAGAACTATTCTGGAATTTATAAAATCGTTATAAATATTTATTACTCTTCCTTGAAGGAAAGTCTGAACAGCCATACGGATATTATTTCTATCCAGATAAGAAGCACCAGGTAAAATATCCGCTGTAAAAGTCCTGAAGCAGGTACGTACGACTGAACGGCGAATATAATTGAAAATACAAGACCAACGAAAGATGCGATTAAGGTAAACCACGTGAAACCGAACCAGGAAGGTCTGCGATAAACACTCCCGGCAAATGCCCACATCCCGATAAGGAATGAGACACAGGACACAATTATAACAGCGTTATGGACAACGCCTTCCGGATTAAGCGGCACGCCTTCACCACCGGGTATATCCTGGTAAAATCCTGCGAGTACCATACAAAGGCCATATATCATGAACGCCAACCAAGCTATATGAGCCCTGACACCATGCCTTAAATGTATGTACAAGGCATAGGAAAAGCCGATAATAAGAATACCGTACGCAATGAATGCGATCGTCATTACTTCCGGACTGGTGCTGCCCTGTTCACTCAGTTTACTGATCGTATCATGAATATGACTGTATCCAGGTGTGCCGGCGGCAGCGACAAATATGAGTGTTATCATCAGGGGTGGAGCGATAATCCCGCCTAGTGCGAGAATTCGGGTGATAGTATTGCGACGCATGGTTAATAATAGGAGTATTTATCCTCAGTGTCAATGAGGTTATTATATAAGGTTATATGATTTCAACAATTTCTTTGGTGAGATGATGTGCTTTCTCCACCACTTATTGGTGCCGGAAAGGCCCATTGCCAGCCCCATCAATTCAGTGAAATAGAAAACCGGCATCGCATTTTTCGACAGCTTCTGTCTTCCATCCACATTCATGTTACAAAGAGGACAGGCGGCAACCATTGCATCCGCTCCGACATCCCTTGCCATCTTTACCAGGTCTTGCACCAGGTCTATTACTATTTCTCGTTTTGTCAATGCCAGACTGGCACCGCAGCATTCCACTTTCCCCGACCAGTCGCGTACATCAGCGCCCAACGCAGACAACAGATTATCCATTAACTGGGGATTCTCCGGATCGTCGAATCCAACGACGTCCGGTGGTCGAACAAGGACACACCCATAATATGATACCAGTTTCAACCCGGTGAGTGGTTTCACAACCTGTTCTTTTATGGCATCAAGACCGACATCATTCACTATTATGTCTAATATGTGCTTCACGTCATACCGGCCTTCATAGGGCATATCGATGGCATCGATCATATTTGATTTAACGTCCGGGTCTTCAAGGGCCGAGTGCCTTGTATGCTTGAGACGTAGATAACAGGCAGGGCATGCCGCTGCAATATCCAGTCCCTGTTTTTCCGCAAGAGCCAGGTTTCTGCCTACTATGGCGTGATTCAGAGCCATATTCGTACTGTGTCCTGAAGAAGCACCACAACAATTCCAGTCGTGAAGTTCTTCAAGCTCGATACCCAGCGCTTCCGAGACCGCGAGTGTCGAAAGGTCGAATTCTTTCGCTAACTGCGATTCAAGGCTGCATCCCGGATAGTATGCGTATTTCAACGATTCCACCGTTACTCCTGCTTCGTCTTCTCGTATATATTACGGATCTGATCCACGTTCTTTACCCTGCCTGGAAGGAAGGACAATTTGTTTCTCAGGATCATCTTGATACCGAGTCCCAGGTCGCCGAAATCAAGCGTTTTTAGTACCTGATACACAATCAGACCCAGTTCATATTGTTTTCCGAATATCTTTATCGGGTACAAAAAGTCCTTATGGAATTTCGGTATTATCTTGTTCTTACCGGTAATTTTCTCCCTGATAGCTGTTTCTTTCAGAGTGTCCATCAGTTTAGGAATGTCTATTTCGTTCGGACACCTGGTAACACAGGTCTCACAGGCACAGCATATCCATATTGCTTCACTGCTAAGGACCTGCTGTTTGAGACCAAGTTGTACCATCCTCACAATCTGGTCGGGTTTTATATCCATGTATTTTGCCACCGGGCACCCGAGAGTGCAGGTGAAGCACTGGTAGCACCGGTCCAGCGGAAGATTGCCGGCATCTTTTATTTGTTGAGCAAAACCTGCATCGACAGGTTGAACTCCTTTATGGTCTTTAATGGTTATGCTACTCGTAGCCAACCTCCTGCAATTCATCTTCTCTGAAGGTTGACAACGGCATTTCCTCGTCAAGGCTCCTGCCCGGGACATACTCGAACACTTCCTGTAATTTATCTCCGACCATCCTGAATATACTGAACACCGGCACTTCGTTAGGACATGCTTCCTGGCACAATCCGCAGCCGACGCATGAACTTGCCATGTGATTCAGCCTGGTAAGGTGAAACAGCAAAGTATCGGTGGGCATTCGCAAGGCGTCTTTTTTTTCTGCCCAGTCCAGGTACTTATCGGCGCCAAATTCGAAAGTAGGCGAATCGAACAGGCATTCACGGCAATAACAGATCGGGCAGGCATCGCGGCAATTGTGACAGTTCACGCACCTGGCGAACATCCTCAGCAACTTTTCTTCGCCGGTAACTTCTTCCCTGGTTTTACCGTACAATTCGTCTTTCTTCGCGGTTTTTTTCGCAACAAGCTTTTCTATTGCCGCCTGGCGTTTTTCATCCTCACTGCTTTCCTGGAGTTCCATAGCATCCAGTACCTGTTCACCCTGCTCAGTTCCCGCCTGTATAAGTATCGTTTTATCAGTGTCCATTCCAACAAGTCCGATGACGATATCCGCGTTCATGGGATAGAAATATTCGCATACCTGGCAGGCCTCTCTCAACAATTCATCTTCTTTACCATCTTTCACATTGCCAAGTGCGATATCTGTCGGTGATTTCCCTTCTTCAGCCAGATTGCTGTAATCGGTAATCGAATAGGTCCCGTAGCAGTCTATTCCGATTATCAGGAGATTATCGAGAGTAACCTGTTTTAGTTTTGCCAGTTCTATAACCGCCCTTAACTCGCATGAACGCAAGACCACCGCAATCTTTCTCTGGCTGGACCCGGTCCTGGTAATAGACGATACGATACGCGCTGAATTGACCGGTAACACCGGCGCGAGAGGATTGGCTGAATCAAGTTTCGCCGGATTACTGACCAGTGTCTGTACTACATTATTACCCGAAGGCAGTTCAACCGGAACAAGTATTGCGTTTACAATTCCTTTTTCAAGCAGTCCTTTAAGAAATCCTTTGATTGACTCCAGCATTCCGTCTTTGCTTGTATCTAATATAGCGTTACGCACCATATCCTCCTGTCTAGACTGTCCACTGTTTACTCAGAGGATTTGGACCTTTCTTTTCCATTTCCTCGGTTATTTCTTTCATTGTTTCGGCGAACTTCCCACCTTCCGAGGCACTTATCCATCTCAGCCAGACTCTTTCATCGTCCAGCCCCAGTGTATTCAAGATAGTCTTAAGAGCTTTTATCCTGCGTCTCGTTTTATAGTTACCGGATACATAATGACAGTCGCCCGGAGCACAACCGCCGATGATTACCGCATCGGCTCCACTGAGTAACGCCCTGAGAATATAGACCGGGTCGACCGACCCGCTGCACATCGTTCTTATCGCTCTTACATTTGCCGGATACTGCATTCGGCTCGTACCCGCAAGGTCGGCTGCAGTCGATGTACACCAGTTGCAGAAAAATCCTACTATAACCGGATCATATTTATCGCTCATTCTTAGGCTCCCTGTCTATATTCCCGCATCAATCATTGAGAATACCTGTTTATCAGTAAACTGTCTTAGTTTGGTCGCGCCACTCGGGCATACCACAACACAGGCACCGCATCCCTGGCATAAAGCTTCCCTTACCACAACAATACCTTTCGCGGTATCTTTTATCCTTGCTCCATAAGGGCAGGCTGCTACGCATACTTCACAGCCGGTACACCACCTGGGATTAACTTCTGCGACAATAGGCGATGCGTGAAGCTGTCCTCTACCGAGTAACGTTACCGCTCTTTGTGCCGCGGCCTGAGCTTCAGCTATACTCTCGCTTATATTCCTGGGGTATAACGCCAGTCCGCAGGCGTAGATGCCTTCTCGGGTGAAATCTACCGGTCGGAATTTCACTTCAGCTTCTCTAAAGAAACCATTCTCCGTCAGTTGCAGATCAAGCATCGTGGCCAGTTTAGCATTACTTTCCTGTGGCAAGATGGCAGGACTAAGCACGACTAAATCAGTTTCCAGACTTATGGTATCTCCCAGAGCAGGCTCTTGAAACTCAACTGTTATTTTTTCAGCTTCGGTTTCAACACGAGGTTCGTCGTCTTCGTCATATCTGATAAATATTACACCGGCTTCCCTGGCTTTCGTATAATATTCTTCGAGAAATCCATAACTCATTATATCGCGATAAAGAACATATACCCGGCAATCCGGATTATACTTCTTTATCTCCAGTGAATTCTTGATCGCCTGGCTGCAGCAGATACGGCTGCAATACGGCCTCTCAGCATTCCGTGATCCGACACACTGTATCATAGCTACGGAGTCAATGTTTTCGATGTTCAGGTCACCGGATGCGATTTTCTGTTCCAGTTCGGACTGGGTGATAATATTATTACTGTCGTAATACCAATATTCTTCAGGTTTGTACTCACTACCTCCGGTGGCTATTATCACCGACCCGACCTGGAGAGGGATTTCTTCGTCACTTTTTAAAATTGTTACATTAAAATTGCCGGCATATCCGGTAAATTCTTTTATTTCCGAGTTCAGGTACACGTTAATAAAGGAGTTTTCTTCGATGTTCTTAATGGTATCCGACAGTAATTTCTGAGGGTCGTTGCCGGACAAGGTGGTGTAAATATGCTGAAGGTTCCCGCCTAATTTATCGGATTTTTCCACAAGGTGGACTTCGCATCCCTGCTCGGCAATAGATAAAGCGGCTGTCATTCCGCTCAGTCCTCCACCTAAAACGAGAGCACCTCCCCGGACCATGCTTGACTGAAGCGCAGTGTCCTTTTGGAGTCTGGCCCTTTCAGCAGCCATCGCGATAAGCTTCTCAGCTTTTTTCGTTGCAGCTTCCGGTTCATCCTTATGTACCCAGGCAACTCCTTCTCTAAGGTTAATAAACTGAGTGAAAATATTATTAAGTCCGGCAGCTTTAAGTGCCTGGTTTACCTGCCCGCCTATTATCGAAGTAGGACAGGCGGCTATTACCAGTTTACCGGCCCTGGTCCTTTTTACTTCGTCAGCAAGTTTGGCAAATCCATCTTTCTGGCATAAGAAGTCTGAGTTTGATACGTAGACCACGCCAGGCAGGTCGTTACTGTACTCTAAAACCCGGTCGATATCGATGACCGATCCGATTTCACCGCCGCAACTGCATATAATTACAGCAGTCCCGGTCTCCTCATTCGTTTCTTCTTCAGCATTCCCAATAATGTCATCAATATTCCGTGGTACAGATAATAATGTCATTACCCTGTTTGCCGCTGCTCCTGCTTCGACCAGCGTATCGGCAATGTCTTTCGGTGCTGAAGCCGACCCACACACATAGATGCCATCTTTATTTGTTTCGACCGGTGAAAACGCACTAGACTCACAGAATCCCCACCGGTTTGTTTCAAGACCCAGCGTGCTGCTTAGCTCTGTGAACCCCGGTGGTGGTACCTGTCCGACCGACAGCACCACCATTTCGAAAGAATAGTCCTTTATGGTACCATCTTCATTCCTTGCAGAAAGCAGGATATTATCCGTCAAGAAGTCACGTTTTATAGCAGGGACCCGTGTCCTGACGAACTTGACGCCATACTTATCTCTTGCTTCAAGAAAGTACTTGTAGTTACCTTTTCCGAAGGCACGGATATCCATGTAGAAAATGGTAATATCTATATCAGGATTTGCTTCTTTTGCCAGGATGGCTTCCTTGATGGCATACATACAGCAGGCTGAGGAGCAATAGTTATATTCAATCTCACGAGAGCCAACGCACTGTAGAAAAGCCAGTGACGAAGGCATCCTGCCATCTGAAGTTCTTTGCAGGTTACCGTGTGTCGGGCCGGAAGGGCTTAATATCCGCTCCATTTCTATGCTTGTCAGCACATTCGGAAAACGCTGGTATCCGTATTCACTTGTCTGTTTGGCATTAAACTCTTCGAAACCGGTAGACAGCACGACCGCTCCGACATTTATCTCCAGTTTCTCTTCCTGGGCATCCAGGTCAATCGCGTTATTCGGGCATTTACCTGCACATAGACCGCACTTCGTGCAACTGTCCCAGTCAATAAGATAGGCATTGGCTGCTACCATTGGATTTCTGACATATATGGCTTTTCGTTTTTCAAGTCCCTGGTTGAATTCACTGTCCACTTCCACCGGGCAAACTTCAACACAAAGGCCGCAGCCTGAGCATAGATCACGTTTTACCCCCATGGGGGTTTTCTTTAGAGTAACTGTAAAATTCCCGGCCTGTCCTTCAAGTTTTTCAACCGAAGTTAAAGGCAA
The DNA here is from genome assembly GCA_964493985.1 of uncultured Dehalococcoidales bacterium. Classification (GTDB taxonomy): domain Bacteria; phylum Chloroflexota; class Dehalococcoidia; order Dehalococcoidales; family UBA2162; genus MGML01. Next base: position 34,430 of record CAZBQL010000004.1, on the reverse strand, counting down.
AAACTCGATATTAGGATGGTTCAGACCACGACGAAGACAGAACTGGACCGATTCATCACCAACAACCAGCGGCAGCATCTGGCACATCCCGCAGTGGCTGTTAGGAAACCACTTATCCATCTGCATGAGTGTGCCGCCAATATCAGGACTAAGGTCGCAAAGATAAACTTTTAAACCAGATTCGGCCAGTTCAAGAGATGCTTTAACGCCGCCTACACCGGCGCCTATGACAAGTACTGATTGTTCTTTACCTTCAGCCATTTCTATTCTCTATAGATACTCACGCGTAGCGGCGTCTACTTTTTCGAAAAACTGCTTCGGAGTCCAGTTCTTATGCTGAATTGCACTTGAAGGGCATTGAGCGGCACAGGCTCCGCAGCCTTTGCAGAGGGCTGCATTAACTTCCGCTATTTTCCGTTTCTCGTCTATTTCGATAGCCTTATAGGCGCATACGGCGGCGCATTGTCCGCACCCGGTGCATACTTCCTCGTCAACATAAGCGGTCGCAGCTTCGACTTCCACTTTACCCCTGCTTATCATAGATAAGACTTTGCCGGCTGCCGCCGAAGCCTGGGCTACCGTATCCGGAATGTCTTTCGGCCCTTGGCAGCATCCCGCTAAATATAGTCCGTCACTCATAGTGGCGACGGGGTCCAGTTTCGGATGCCTCTCCAGGAAAAATCCATCGGCACTCCGGTTTATACCGAACAATTGAGCCACCTCGTTTGCGTCTGCTCTCGGTTCCAGCGCCGTACACAGGACGACCATATCTACCGGAACTCGAATGATACTGCCAAGCAGAGTATCCTCAACCACTACTATTAATTTTCCCTGCTCTTCATCGCTTTGGGCTTTATCCGTTATCTGACCTACTTTGCCTCTGATAAAAGTAGTCCCCTCATCGGCGAGTCTGTTGTAAAATTCTTCGTAGCCTTTACCGTAACACCTCATATCGATATACATCTGGTAAACACTTGCTTCGGTCTTTTCCTTGATAAGGTGCGAGTATTTCAGAGCGTACATGCAGCAGACTCTCGAACAGTATTCATGATAGTTCGTATCTCTGCTGCCAACACAATGTACGATTGCCACGCTTTCCGGCTTCGAACCGTCTTTCAATTGTATCTGCCCCAGTGTCGGTCCGGACGCATTACTCATTCTTTCAAACTGGAGAGCAGTAATGACGTTATCATATTTACCATATCCGTAGCGCTCGATCTTCGCGGCGTCGAATGTATCATAACCGGTAGCGAGAATAACCGACCCGACATTCACTTCAACGATTTCATCCTTCTGGTCAAAATCTACAGCACCGGCCTGACAGAATTTCTTACAGGCGCCGCATTTTCCGTCGGCCAGATATTTACAATGTTCGGCATCGATTGTTGCGACATTCGGTATTGCCTGGGCAAAAGGAATATACACAACCTTTCGTTCTTTCAATCCTTCGTCAAATGTGCTTGTAACCTTAAATGGGCATTTTTCAACACAGGTACCGCACCCGGTGCATTTATCTGCATCGATATATCGCGCCTTTTTCCTGACTTTTATGGTGAAATTTCCTATATAACCGTTTACTTCCTCAACCTCGCTGTAGGCCATTAACTCGATATTCTCGTTTCTTCCGACTTCACTAAGAAGCGGGGTAAAGATACAGCTTGCGCAGTCAAGAGTCGGGAAGGTTTTATCGAACTGGGCCATATGACCGCCGATACTGGCCTCACGCTCAACCAGATAGACTTTATTACCTGAGTTGGCAATATCAAGAGCCGCTCGCATACCCGCAATACCGCCACCGACTACCATCACGTTCGGATTTACCGATACTTCTCTGACTTCCAGCGGTTGCTGGTACTGCACCCATCGCACAGCAGCTTCGACAGTCGATTTGGCTTTCTCGGTAGCATCATCTTTATCGGCGGTTACCCAGGCATCCTGCTCACGAATATTCGCCATCTCGAACATATAAGGATTGATTCCGGCTTCCTGGCAGGCAACCCTGAAAGTGTGTTCATGAAGCATCGGAGAACAGGAAGCAACTACTACTCTGTTCAGGTTATACTCTTTAATATCTTCTTTAATCATGTTCTGACCGGGGTCGGAACACATGTACATATAGTCTTTAGCCACTACTACATTGGGAAGACCGGCTGCATATTCGGCTACTGTTGCAACATCGACTACACCGGCAATATTCAGGCCACAGTGGCACACGTAAACGCCAATTCGAGGTTTCTCATCCATCGGGGCCTCCATACTTCTCTATATCGCTTCGTTTACAAGTTCGGCGATATCTTTTATGACCAGAGCTTCTTCGTTTTCTCCTGAACGAAGGCTGTCTTCGAAATTAAGAATGCAGTAAGGACAGGCCGCAGCAAGAATTTCAGCTCCTGTTTCGATAGCCTGCTCGATACGCAGGTCACTAAACCGTTCGCCTTTTTTTGTATCCATCCATATCCTTCCGCCTCCGCCGCCACAGCATAAGCTGTTTTCTCTATAATCGGTCATTTCAACCAGCTCAATGCCCGGGATACTCTGGAGGACTTTTCTCGGTTCATCATATACACCATTATGCCTGCCGAGATAACAGGCATCATGGTAGGTTACTTTCTTATTTATCTCTTTGGAAAATGTAATTTTCCCCTGGTCGATGAGTTCGGCGATAAACTGGGAAGAATGGAGTACCTCGAATTCACCGCCCAGTTCTGGATATTCGTTCTTGAAAGTATTGTAGCAATGAGACGAAGTAGTCACTATCTTTGTGACACCGGCTTCTGTAAAGTTGCTTATATTGGTTTCTGCGAGTGCTTTAAAAAGATTCTCGTCACCGGCTTTTCTAACACTTTCACCGCAGCATCTTTCTTTAGTACCTAGAATTCCAAAATTCACACCAGCTTTTTTCAAAACGTTAGCCGTAGCTTTTGCGACTCTCTGGACACTTGGGTCATAGGCGGGTATACAGCATGGAAAATATAGTACATCCATTCCTTTAGTAAATTGAGGTACATCAAGTCCTTTAGCCCAATCGGCACGGTTATCTTCCGATTCACCCAGTGGATTCCCTGTAGCCGATATATTTTTCATCGATATTCGTAGACCGTCAGGAATACCACCTACACTGAATTCGACGACCGCTCTGCGCATCGCTCTCATTACATCGATTATTGCTACTCCGCGAGGGCACCTGTCCACGCACGCTTTGCAGGTGGCGCACATCCATAACTCTTCACTTTCGAAATCTATTAAACCAAGCTGTCCCTGGTGCATTATCTTCCGAACAATAAAGTTTTTCACCAGATTCCAGGGACACGTAGCAGAACAGGTTCCGCACTGGTAGCATAATTTAAGAGGATCACCGCCCTCTTCTTTGATAAGATCGATCACTTCCGGGTATGGGGTTAATGCCTGCATCCTGTTTCGTACCTTTCCCGTTCCATTCCCTATATTTCCGATTGAAATAGTATGTCACTATTATCTGGCAGCGTTAATATAACGCCATATCAATAATGACATGTCTTGGTACTATATGTCAATAGTGACAACAGAATTTTGAGACTGAAAAACAGCATTTAGCCATTGTTTGTGCGAATATTTTATAGATTCTTCTCATATATATATGTTACTATTCCATATCAAAAGGACTCTCAATCAATGTTGACAGATAACAGTAAGAGTGTTACTATTCATATGACGTTATATACACGCAGCATGATTATTGTGACATACTCAAAACATACCATCATTTCACCAGTACATCTGATTGATATTCACCAGTACGACCATCATGCGCTTGAGTAATCTTCAGGGAGTTTATAGATGAGGTACGGGGAGACTGGTTACAACCTTGAAATCGATCTTTCTACGGGAAGCATCGAAAAGGTGGAAACCGATATTAAAGACACGGAATTGTACATCGGAGGGCAAGGAACAGCAGCTAAAATACTCTGGGACAGAGTTCCTCCCGACACCGAGCCTTTTTCGGAAGAAAATCTTCTCATTTTCAGTACCGGTTTACTCCACGGTACGCCAGTCCCCGGAGCCAACCGGGTAGCCGTAAACACCTTTTCTCCACAAACAAACCTTCAGGCCCATTCACTCATGGGTAGCTATTTCGGTCCGGAAATGAAATATGCCGGTTATGATAAAATCATCCTCAAGGGTAAAGCTCCCAGCCTGGTATATCTATGGATACATAATGACAAGGTTGAAATAAGGGATGCGTCGCACCTTGCCGGTAAAGGTACCCATGATACTGCCACCATTCTACGGGAAGAACTCGGTCAGGAAAAAGCCCAGATTGCAGCCATAGGTCTTGCCGGTGAAAACAGAGTCTTTACCGCGTCTATTGACCACAGTGACGCATGTGCCTCACGTACCGGCGTCGGAGCAATCATGGGTGACAAGCGGGTCAAGGCTATAGCAGTACGAGGTACCCAGGATATTCACGTTGCTCATCCAGCCGAATTGTTCAAGATATGTCAGGATTTACGTATTATTATGAAAAATAGTGAACATGTAGGTGACTGGATGGCGGTTGATGAAGATGACAGTTTTCATCATAATAACTTCGCTTGGGGGAATGCCCGTACACGCATTAAAAATTACTGGACTGATGAAATCCAGGAAAGATTTACGCGGCTAAAATATGACCATATGCCACGCCAGACCGGTTGTTATAACTGTCCAAAGAGTTGCCATAATGTCATTAATTGGCCTGACCGACGGCGTTTCGCGTATAAGTGCTATGCGAAGGATACTTATCACATGGCATCATTTCAGGAACTGGATTTTAGTTACGAGATACTGCCTGTTGCCACGGAATATGGTTTGGATGCTTATTCTACACCGCAGATTATTGCTTTCGCTCTTGAACTACTTGATGCCGGTATTCTTACCGAAAAAGATTTCCCTGGCATGCCGGAGGATATACGTGGCAGATTCTATTATATTATGGATAAGATAGTCAGGAGAGAAGGGATCGGCGATATACTGGCAAACGGTGTTTACCTTGCAGCCCGGCAGATAGGCAACGGGGCCGAAGCCTTCGACCATAATACCGTAAAGAAATTCGAGCAACTCCCGATAAAACTGGGTAAATTGAACCCCCCTTATTTCCTGATGATAGCTACCAGTAATAAAATGGCTATAACCCAGATTGAAGGCTCCTTTCCCCAGGACCCTCTGCCCACGATGGAGGAACGACAAACATTCGTGGACGACTGGGAAGCTGTTCCGGATGAAAAATTCAAGCAGTATTTCTTAAACTGGGAAAAACGTAATGAGATATCCAACGAGGCATCCTGTGCTATCACAGAGTGGAATGAAATGATGCATACACTCGATGATTCCGATGGAATTTGCGGATTCTTATCTTCATTCAGGGGACAGTTCGGCGGCAGAGTGGCCTATCACATTCATAATCTTCCTACCATCATCAACCTGGCTACAGGCATGGATTTCGACGAAAAGAGTCTCTGGGAAACCGGCACAAGAATTCGTAATCTGATACGGGCATTGAATATCAGACGGGGTATGCGCCGGGCTGATGAAGTACCACCAGCAGATCACTGGGCAGTAAGAGATGATAAATTCGAACAGAAACTCCTCGATGATTATTATGAATATCGTGGCTGGAACAAAGATGGAATACCAACAAAGGATACTCTTGAAAAATTACAGTTAGGATATATTGCCGAAGATTTTATTAAGAGAGGTATTCTTTAGGCTATATTGATAGTATTTAACTTTTTGGTCGATTTTACACCATTTGCTGATAAAAAGGGATCAAGATGATAAGAACGAGGACAATCAAGACAATCAAGGTAAATGCAGATAAATGCACCGGTTGCCGTGCCTGTGAAGTTGCCTGCGCAGCTTATCACGCTGAGCCTAAATACAGCATCGTTAACCCGGCACGGTCACGCATCCAGGTGTTTCGCTGCGAGGATACTGATATTTATCTGCCGATAAGGGCGGGTAAATATACCGAGGTAGAATGCATTGGCAGAAATGTCATAGTTATTGATGGCAAGGAATACGGTGAATGCTCATTCTGCCGGCAGGCATGTCCGTCCAGGGAAATTTTCCACGAGCCGGATTCGGGTCTTGCGCTAGAATGTGATATGTGCGGAGAACCAATGCCAGAAGACGGTCCTTTATGCGTTCAATGGTGCGGGACCGAGGCTCTTACCTACGAAGAAATTGAGGTAGAAGAAGAGGTCGAAGACGAGGATGAAACGGTAGTTGTGGAGGAGCTTTAATGACAGAAGCTGCAAAGTCACCTGTGGGCGCCGTACTGGTTATAGGAGGAGGAATCAGCGGAATACAGTCGGCTCTCGACCTGGCTGATTCCGGTTTCAAGGTATACCTGGTTGAAAAGTCACCTATGATCGGCGGCAAGATGGCCCAGTTAGATAAGACTTTCCCAACCCTTGACTGCTCTCTCTGAATACTCGGGCCTAAAATGGCGGATGCCGGTCGGCATCCCAATATAAAAATACTGGCTAATACCGAAGTGGAAAAGGTAGAAGGTGAAGCCGGAAATTTTACCGTTACCGTTCTCCGACAGCCCAGATATGTCGATGAAGACCTCTGTGTCGGATGCAGAAACTGCGCAACTTACTGTCCTTACACGGTCTCGAACCCGTTTGACGAAAATCTAGGGCCTGCCAAAGCGATAGATATCTGGTGCCCCCAGGCAATTCCCGCCTCCGCGGCTATAAATCGTAACGTCTGCCTTTATTTCGATGACAAATGTACCATATGTAAATCTGTTTGTCAGGCAAAGGCAATCGATTTCAAGCAGAAAAAGAAAAGAGGAATCATGCATGTAGGGGCAATTATCGTCAGCCCCGGATATGAAATATTCGATGCGAAACTGGCTGGTGCTTACGGCTACGGACGCATGAAAAATGTAGTAAATAGCCTCGAGTTCGAACGGATGTCGAACGCTTCAGGGCCATTCAATGGTGAGGTCGTACGATTATCAGATGGTAAAATACCTCGTAAGATAGCATGGCTGCAATGCGTCGGTTCACGGGACTCCGGACTTGGAAACACCTACTGCTCAGGAATATGTTGTACGTACGCCTTGAAACAGATGATCCTGGTTAAGAATCATCACCCGGATATCGAGGTAGCGATATTCCACAACGATATCCGGACATTCGGCAAAGGTTTCGAAGATTTCTATAACCGTGCCAAGGAAATGGAAGGAGCCCGGTTTATCAGGAAAAGGATTTCCTCTGTCAAGGAAAACAAGCTGAATAATAACCTTATTGTCTCATACGTGACCGACGATCATACGGTGCAGGAAGAAGAATTCGACATGATAGTACTCTCTGTCGGAATGAGTCCCGCAAAAGATAACGCGGCGCTGGCGGAGGTAATGGGATTCGAACTTAACAAACATGGTTTCTGTGAAACGAGCGGGTTAACACCGAATGAGATTGCCGGCAAACCCGGTATATATCCTGCTGCAGCGTTTACTGCCCCTATAGATATACCTGACTCTATCAGTTCAGCCAGTGGCTCAGGAGCAATGGCTGCCCAGTTGCTGGCAAGCCAGCGAGGAATGCTTGCCCAGAAAAAGGTATATCCCGATGAAAGATCCGTTGAAGGTGAAGAACCTAAGATTGGAGTTTTTGTATGCAACTGCGGTACCAATATCGGAGGAGTTGCCGATGTTCCCGCCCTTGTGGAATATGCCTGTACTCTCGACGATGTTGTTCACTGCGAAGAACATACTATCTCATGCGGTTCAGATTCACTCCGCAAAATAACCGAGGCCATTAAAGAAAAAGGACTGAATCGGGTCGTTGTTGCAGCCTGTACCCCCAGAGATCATGAGACCGTTTTCCGCGAGGCTCTTCGCGAAGCAGGATTAAATCCTTATCTTCTGGATATGGCAAATATAAGAGAACACTGCACCTGGGTACATTCTTTCGAAAAAGAAGAAGCCACGGAAAAAGCCAAAGACACCATCGCCATGTCTGTCGCACGGGCACGAAATCTAACGGAACTCGAAGAACTCGAACTTCCTGTTAATCCGAAAGGTCTCGTTCTTGGTGGCGGTCTGGCTGGAATGAATGCAGCTCTCTCACTTGCCAGGCAAGGTTTTGAAGTGTACCTGGTAGAAAAAGAAAATGAACTGGGTGGTCACGCCAGGCATATTCACTACACGCTTGAAGGTCTGGAAGTAGACCCCTATCTCCAACACATCATCTCAGAAGTAGAGTATGAAAAGAATATCACGTTATATAAAGGATATGAATTGACCGATTTCGCCGGATATGTTGGCAACTTCAGAAGCACACTTGTTAAGACCGGCGAACCGGATTCGGACCCAATCAACCTTCAGCACGGCATTGCAATAGTTGCCACCGGCGGAAGTGCTTACATACCTACCGAATATAATTACGGCCAAAATCCACGTATAGTGACACAGCAGGAACTTGAAGAGATGATCTCAGCCGGTACCTTGCCCGAAAACATAAAGAATGTATCTATGATTCAGTGTGTTGGCGCCAGAAACGAAACACACGGTTATTGCAGTCGTATCTGCTGTGGTGTGGCTTTGAAAAACGCACTTAAACTCAAAGAAATAAATCCTGATACGGATATCACGGTATTTTACCGTGATATGAGAGCTTACGGTTTCAAAGAGGACTATTATCTCGAGGCCAGAGACAAAGGTGTCCTGTTCATCCAGTATGAACCCGAAAAACAGCCGGAAGTATCGGTAAACGGTGACAACCTGTCACTTCAATACTATGACAGTACGATTAACATGGAGGGTGAGACCAAACCCGACCTGCTGGTACTCAGCACACCCGTCGTGCCCGACGGTAACCAGGAGTTATCTCAATTACTCAGATTACCATTAACCGGTGACGGATTTTTCATGGAAGCTCATATGAAACTCAGACCGCTTGATTTCGCTACCGACGGTATCTTTCTCTGCGGTATGGCACAATACCCCAAGGATATTCCCGACTCCATCAATCAAGCCAAAGGTGCAGCGCTTCGAGCGGCTACTATACTCTCCAAGGATACGATAGTCGCAAGCGGCGCTGTCTGTGAAGTGAACGAGGAAGATTGTATCGGGTGCGGACTCTGCTCGAGAGGTTGTCCTTTTAACGCAATCGAACTTCTTGAAACTGACGAAGGCAAGGTAGCTCATGTGATACCTGCCGCCTGTAAAGGATGCGGTGTATGTAATGCGGTCTGTCCGACACACGCAGTCACCCTGAACCACTTTACCGACCAGCAGATATTTTCTCAAATAGATGCTGCTTATTCTGTACCGATCGATAAAGATAAACCGAAGATTCTTACGATTCTCTGCAACTGGTGTGGTTATGCGGCTGCCGACCTTGCCGGAGTATCCAGGATTCAATATCCGTCGAATACCAGGACAATCAGAGTTCTATGCTCCGGCAGAGTGCATACCAAGTTTATCTATGACGCCTATCTTAAAGGTATGGATGCTGTTCTAATAGTAGGATGCCATCCGGCGGACTGTCACTATATTTCCGGTGTTCAACAGCAGATACGTACTATTCCTATTACCCGGAAAGGTCTTGAAAAAATAGGAATAGACCCTGCCAGACTGAAACTGGACTTCGCTTCAGCCGCGGAAGGTGCTGCCTTCGCATCTCTAATTAATACTTATAACGATGAAATAACGAAACTTGGCCACCTTGAACTAACCGATGAACAAAAAGAGCAGCTTCAAACACTCAGGGATAAAAGGACTACGCCGAAGAAGAAAGGAAAAGCGGCAAGTGCAGCAGCAACTGACGACGGAGAAAATACCGCTTCGGAATAACGAATTCACACATAAAATAGCCGCTGAGGTTAAGCACCTTAACCGTTGCTATCAGTGCTCGATGTGCAGCGACGGATGTCCTGTTGCCTATGCAATGGACTATTACCCAAATCAGATAATACATCTCGTTCGACTGGGACTGAAAGATAAAGTATTGAATAGCACAACCATATGGTTATGCGCTTCCTGCGAAACTTGTGCCACCCGCTGTCCGAACGAAATAGAGATCGTCCGCCTGATGGACATGCTTCGAGAAGAATCGGTAAAAGCCGGTGTTAACAGCAGAGTCAGCAATATACTCAAATTTCATCAGGCATTCCTGGACCAGATAAAGAAAAAGGGCAGGATCAATGAAGTAAGCCTGATGATCAGCTACGAGATGAAATCACGTGAATTCCTCTCTGTTTCTAAGATAAAGGAACTAGCTGATATGGCAATCGGAATGTTTAAGAAAGGTAAGATAAAGTTTCCTGCTTTAAAAAGATACTCGACCGGAGATATCAAGTCTATTTATAAAAAGGTTTTTTCTCGCTAGGATATTTTCCAGGGCAAAGATGAAAAAATGAAGTACGCATATTATCCCGGATGTACGGCTACATCCACAGCAATAGAATATGAAGAATCTGTGAGAGAAATCGCCGGATATCTTGGCATCGAATTCGCAGAAATACCGGACTGGACATGTTGCGGCGCCAGTTCAGGTCACGTGATAAACCATGAGCTTTCTCTTGCACTACCATCCCGCAACCTCGCCATCGCTGAAAAGATGAATATGGATGTCGTGGCACCTTGCCCGGGCTGCTTATTACGTTTTAAGACAGCCGAATACGAACTTGGCAGGGATTCAGCCCTCAAATCGAAGATCGAAGATGACATAGGTTCGAAACTTAATCTTTCGCAGAAGTCACGTCACGTCCTGGAAATCCTCTACCAGGACATAGGCCTGGAAACCATCAGAGATAAAGTAGTAAGACCACTCGATGGTTTGAAGGTAGCACCATATTACGGATGCGTTCTGGTCCGTCCTCCTGAAGTCACCTCTTTTGACAATCCGGAGAATCCCACAATCATGGACGAAATAATAGGAGCCTTGGGAGCTGAAATAATTGACTGGTCATATAAGGTTGATTGCTGTGGAGGTTCTCTATCCATTGTTGTTCCGGAAATAGTACAGAAACTATCAGGGAAGATTATTCGGGGTGCCAGGGAAGCCGGAGCGGATATGATAGTAACTGCCTGTGGTATCTGTCAGCTTAACCTGGATATGCGGCAGCCGAAGGAACCTGGTACAAAACCAATACCCGCTCTCTATTTCAGTGAGTTAATGGCACATGCTTTCGGCAGCCAGAATATGAAAGAGTGGGCTGAAAAACACTTCGTCGATCCATCGCTCAAGCTTGCAGAACTTGGACTATTATAGACTCTTTTTCTAGTACTCCGCGAGTACCGAATCAAAATACTGGTTCGCTTTTTCGGTAAGCATTCCGTGATATTGATCGAATAAATCCATTGCTTCCGATCTCAACCAGTTTTTAGGAAGTAATTCCTCCGGAAGGTCGGGGTCAAGGTACGGCAATCGTCGATAATCGTCAATCAGCTTGAACCTCTGGACAAAGTATTCACTGGATTCAATAATCTCACCTTCGTCAATACGCGTCTGATGGTCAACCATCTTTTTCCGGTACTCTTTAATGAATGTACTATACCTTTTGTGTATTTTTTGGAGGTCCCAGCACCTGGCAACTATTTCTGCCGGATCATTGGAATTCTTCATTCTGGTCTGAAATATCTGTATATAAGGTTGTATCTTCAATTTATCGGCAAGCTCGCTAACCTCATCGGTAAGATCATGAGGAGATATCCACGTAGCAGTCGTCAGGGGACCGAATCCCATCCAGGCAAGTTCCCTGCGAAGCCGATCACGCGCTTCCCTGTTTTCTTCCGGTATATAATAGACTACAAGGTTCCACAGACCGTCCCACTTAGCGCGTTTTCGTTCAAAAATACGTCTCTCGCCTTTATTCATTATCGCGAGTCCTTCATTGCTGAGAGAATAATAACTGCGTGACTTGTTTCGTCTTACCTTTAAAATACCCGCACGGCACATGCGAGATACCGCCGATCTGATGGAATTCTCTGAAAGCCCAAAATTATTCAGAAGTGCTATCAGGCTGCCTATCCCTATTTCACCTCCTCTATGACGAACATAATCGCCATAGAGAGTAAGCATTGCGGACCTGGGACCGAACATAGTATGTCACCATAATTATATTGCGTTAATAATGTGATATATTATGTTAACACTAGACTCGCCAGGTGTCAACACGGTCGCGCTGCCAGTATTTATCGCCATTCATCTACAGATGCCATACCGAGTAAGCCAAGACTGCCCGCCTGCCAATAAGGATTTGTCTCACCACCGGCTACCATGATATTCACATCCACTCCACGCGCAATGGGTATCTTAACTCCTTCCGGAAGCTTAAGCCATGAAGCATACGGCTCTTCACCTGCTTCGGCTTTCGCCAGTTCTTCGGGATGTCCACCCTCGGGAAACTGGCCAGGGAATCCCCAGTACTGTTTCTGGTCGTATTTCACATTTTCTTTCAGCCACTGGTGGAATTCTTCTTTGGTCTTGTACCCGAGATCATCATGGAGCATCATAGCCACCAGCGGGTCCATTACGATCGATGCGCCGCAACACTGGAAGTTATCCTCGAAGAAAATCCTGATTGTCTGGTTTTTCCAAGACTCGAACCCACCCATATTACTCCAGCTCCACCCATGAAATACGCTGACAACGCTTTCTTCCGGCTTATACCCTTTCAGAACATGGAACGGTTTCCATCCTTCAGGGAGCCTCTCCTCGCGTTCACCGAAACACAGGTTTGTGAAATTATGTCCCTGCCCCTGGCTTCCCATATAATTCAGTCCCGGCGTAACTCCGCCGCCGAGGTTCTTCGATATAAGCGACCATGTCGCTCCAATCGCAGCATTCGCATGGTTAAAAGGCCCAAGTGCACCTGTAGACATATTCATCTTAATTTCATTTCGTATAGGTCCGTTCACGCAGACCATGGCCGTAAATGAATTGGTTGATGTGAACAGGGATGTACGCCCCAGGGAAGCAATAGCGAGAATTACCGGCAGGTGTTCCGGTTTTGCTCCTGCCATGACGGCATTCACTGCTACCTGTTCGACAGTGTATGACCATTTCTCATGCGGTGACGAGGGCGCCATTTCACCGACTTTTTCATCCGGTTTCCTGCTCGTTCCTTTAAGCATGGCTTCCACTCGTTCTTCGGTCGGTACGACTATAGGCAGATATAAAGTCCAGCCGTTATTCCTGAACAGCTCATGGAAATTCTCTTCGGTATCGGTACCGAGCACCCTCTGGCGTGGTCGTTCAATATTGCCTGTTTTCGATTCTTCTTCATTCAAGGGTAAAGTAAGGTGGTCGACGATTTCCTGTAAAACCTGCTTTCCTGATACAGGATCTTTACCCAGCAACTTCTGTCGGCACTCTTCAGACGGCCTGTATGCGACAGGGTGTTGAACGAATGCTACTCTCAGGTGTTGCATACCTTTCCCATAAAGAGACTCTCTTACAGGCGTCTCAAATGTGTTGGTAATGACCGGTACCGATGGTATGCCCATCTTTTCGGCTGTGACACAATGACCGGCGACCGCCGGCGCGCAGGTGCTTCAGTGCCCGACATACTGGATCATACCGTCACCGTTTTCTTTTATTTCCGCCCACAGTTGAGGATCATCATCAAAATACGAGCCTGCTTTCTTTTTGTAAACAAAATTTGTTTTAGGATAATTTTCTTTCAGTAAATTTACCATCTCTTCCCCGAACTGTTCACTGGCTGGAAACTTGGCATCGACGATATATATAACCTTACCATCGAGTGTGTCCAGTCTCGAAGCCATTGGTTGCAGCTGCAATGGTGGTAAGGTACCAAGAGGATTTAATACGGTGACAGTATCTTCAGTCATAAATAAGCCCTCCTGAAAACGTTATTGAGATTAAATCATACTACTTTTAACGATATTAATAAAGTCGAAAGCACTTGACATTAACGTCTCTCTTACTTAAAGTTTGAATAATTTAGACAATATAAGGAGATATCCATATGACCTATAACGTTTTCCCGACGGGCACCACGATATATGATCCGGAGAACTGCTGGAATGGTTATACGGTGTTCCAGGCACGTATGTTTGAAAACAGGTCTTCATTTGCAGTACTTATCGATATGAACGGTAATGTTGTCAATCAATGGAAAGGACTCGACGGTATACCGAACAAGATGCTTCCCGGTGGTTACGTAATGGGTAATACCGGTTCAAGAAATCAGAAATATGGTTTCCAGGACCAGCTTGATCTCGTACAGGTTGACTGGGATGGAAACATCGTCTGGAAGTTTAACAGATACGAACGGGTGAAGGACGGACGCAGCAAACCTGTCTGGATGGCAAGACAGCACCATGATTATCAGCGGGAAGGAAATCCGGTCGGTTATTATGTTCCCGGTATGGACCCGAAGGTTGAAAACGGCAATACTCTCCTCCTGTGCCATAAAAACCTCTATAACAAAAAGATTACCGAGAAACTTCTTCTCGATGACGCGATAATAGAAGTCGACTGGGACGGAAAGATTATCTGGGAATGGTTGTGTTCCGACCATTTTGAGGAGATGGGATTTACCGAGGATGCTAAAAACACATTAGCTCGTACGCCGGGTATGTTCGATGCCGGTAATCGCGGTGGTGACTGGACACATATTAACTCCATGTCCACCCTGGGACCAAATAAGTGGTACGATGCCGGCGATGAAAGATTTCATCCGGATAATATAATCTGGGACGGACGGCAGACCAATATAATCGCTATTATCGAAAAGAAGACCGGCAAACTTGTCTGGCAGATAGGACCGGAATACAACACGTCGCCTGAACTAAAGAAACTCGGTTGGATCATCGGCCAGCATCATGCCCACATGATTCCGAGAGGCCTTCCCGGCGAAGGAAATATTCTGGTATTCGATAACGGTGGTTCTGCAGGCTACGGTGCTACGAATCCCGGCGCTCCTAACGGTGTCGGTGTTGCGCGGCGGGACCATTCACGCATCCTAGAGATTGATCCCATCACTCTGGAGCTTGTCTGGAGTAACGCTCCGGCTGCCAGGGGACCGGGTTTGCCAAACCAGGGAGTACGGATCTATAGCGGTCATATCAGTTCAGCCCAGCGTCTCCCCAATGGCAATACCCTGATCACCGAAGGAGCCAGCGGTCACCTCCTCGAGGTTACCAGAGACCGTGAAGTAGTCTGGGAATATGTAAGCCCTTATTTCAATAAGAGGAATGTAAATCACGTGTACCGGGCGTATCGCCTGCCATATGAATGGGTACCACAGGCAGAAAAGCCGCAAGAGATGCCGATAGCACGTTTAAATAATTCGAAATTCAGAGCCCCGGGATCACCCTC
>CAZBQL010000004.1:15056-19007 GCA_964493985.1 uncultured Dehalococcoidales bacterium | reverse complement strand
AATAAATCCACCGTCCTTGCCTATATCATCGATCAGTTTCTTACAATACTCCTTTACATCATCGACAGTACCTGCCTGCAGTAAAGAAGAAGGTACGTTTCCCTGGATACAAAGATGGTCTTTCAGGATTTCTTTAGCCCTATATATATCGGTAGAATCCAGGCGCACTATCATTTTACCTTTGGGCAGTTCAAGCAGGTATTCGAGTTTCTTGGTAAAATCGCCCTCGAAGAAGACGCACATTGTCCCGCCGCGTTCTATCATCGTCTCTATCACTTTCTTGAAGGAAGGCCAGTAAAATTTTTCGAACAGTTTATTGGATATAAAGTTGTCGGAACCCCTGGTGTTCGTCATAAATAACCTGGTATATCCATTCTCACTGGGCGGCGGCATCGGGCGCGATAAGGCCTGTTTCAATATTTTATCGATGGCTTCAAGTATCTTATCGGGATAGCGGTACAGATCGATCATGGTACCCTGCATACCACGTAATGAATGAGAGATCATGTCATATGGAGGCATCGCCGCACCCTGGAAGTAGGTTGGATGTCCCATATCCTGCATCATCTGGCTGAATTTCATCTGCTTATCCATGAATTTCCTGGCTTCTATGCCGTACTCCCTTAGAGTGTCGATTGCAGATGACACATCGGGATCGGCGAAAGCCATACCCAGCATCTGGGCACTCATACCTCCCATCATTCCCGAGAGGTCGGGCAGTTTGGCAAGCCCGGCCAGTTTGTCACTTACTCGAGGAATGAATTTCCTCAGCATGTAGTTGGCTGTATCTTCCAGATATTCGTCCCACTCGTCACCACTCATGGCTTCGATTTCAATGGACTGATGTCCCTTGTATTCATCCACGCCATATCCAGGCCAGCGCATTGTTTTCAGCGCCAGGATTTCCATCGCTTTACCGGGTGACGGCATCTGCGGATAAATAAGGTCGGCCTGGAAGTCTCTCAGGGTTGTCTTATAAGCGTCATACCATGTATCGTAATCATAGTAAGCCGCTGAAGATGGAACTCCGACGTTTTTCCCGGGGAAGTAACCCATACCGCAGATTATGGGGACTCTGTCAGGTATCTCTAGTCTGATAGTCTTATGTATTCTATCTTCTTTCTCTTTTCTAAGCTGTTTTGCAGTCTTGCCTTCCGCGATTATCTCGTCCATTGGACAATTCCTCCACTATTAAATTTATTACATATCTATTTCCATTAAACTGAAATTTACGTATGTTTCCTGTTACGTCTGCCTTTCCAGAGGAATAGCGAACATACCACAGTAATGACTGCGGTTGTAATACTCGCATAACTGAAGGTGCGGGCATACCCGACAGCATCCAATAGCCAACCTACTGCCGGTGACAAAGGAGCTCCTATACCCGTTCCGGAAAAGTAATATATGCCCATAATGGTAGCCCTTCTGTTTACCGGGACATTACTGGTCAGGTAACTCTCCGACGTCGGCATTCGAGTATTCATAACCAGTCCCATAATTATCATTAAAATGATCAATGTCGCCACGTTAGGTGCTCTTCCCATGAAGTAGACGAGAGGTATCGAAAGATAGGCGACTATCAGTATCATACGTATACTCCCGAACCTGTCCGACAAATAGCCTCCAAGAGGAGCTGCGACCAGACCGATAGCCGGGATTATCGACATCATATATCCGGCACTTGCCTCGGAAACATGAAGTTCGTCAACAGCATAAAGAGACAGATACCCCATAGCTGACTGGACAACCGTGCCGGTAAACACACTAATCACGAGGAAAGAAATAATCGCGCCCCATCGGATAGAATGGACCTGTTCCGGTAATTCCTCGGCAGGTAGTTCCTGTCTCCGCTGAGCATCGATCTTTGCCTGTTTACCGATCCTGAAATAGAGTATAATTCCAGCAATCGCAATAGGTATCGATATCACAAGGTACGGCACCTGCCAGCCCCATTTCACAGCAATAGGAGTCGCGATGAGAGGAAAAATCCAGAACGCACTTGTGCCGCCGATAAGGTGAATCCCCAGTGTCCTGCCGCGGTACTCAGCCTTAACAGACGAAGATATGGCCGCGGCGGAAGCGGGATGATAACCGGCACCGAGGACAGCCGATATGACCATAAAGACAACCAGCCAGGTAAAGGTATGCGTAAATCCAAGAAAAAACCCCGTGATGGCAACACCGGTAACGCCCAGCAGTACCATGATTCGTACTCCGAGTTTATCGGCGATTATACCGGCGGGAAGCTGACTCAATCCGCCGGTAAGTTGGAAAGCTCCTCTCATCAAGCCGATCTGTGTCAAACTCAGTTTCAGGTCATTACGGATCATCGGCTGAAGCGGGTTCATCATGGCACCGATTCCGTGATGGCCAAAGTGTGCCAGGAGAAAGAGAGGCAGCATTCCGGTTACGTAAGGGCGGATGTTAATTCGTTTGATCTTGCCAAAAAAAGAACGGTCCCTTAAGCCGTAGGGATCGGTATTCTGTGAATCGTTCATATTGATTTATTATTATAGGGATTCTTTCCCGACGTTACAACTTATTTGACAGCCAGATATGCTAAATCTTAAAGTGGTATATAACAGCCGAGGAGGTAATAATGGTTGCGGGAGATAAAAAGGATTTAGAGCAGGTTGCAAAATCATTAAAGGACAATCGTTTCGAAACGGTGGTTGTTGTGGAAGACAAGGAGACTGCGGTAAAAGCAGTCCTTGAGATGATACCCGACGATGCAACGGTAGGCACAGGTGGTTCGATGACCGTGAACCAGACAGGTGTACGGGATATCTTAACCGAGAAAGGTAACATCAAACCCTTTATACCCGGGCAGCCCAGACCGGCTCAGGCTGATGTTTTCCTTACCAGCAGCAATGCCATTACGCTGGATGGCAAAATCGTCAATATAGACGCCACTGGAAACCGTGTTTCCCAGATGATATACGGTCCTTCTAAAGTAATCCTGGTAATAGGCCAGAATAAGATAGCCGCCGATGTAGATGAAGCATTGGACAAAGTCCAGAATATTATAGCGCCGATCCATGGCAAGACTATGGGAATCGACGCACCCTGCGCGAAAGACGGAAAGTGCCATGACTGTAAATCTCCCGGCAGGATATGCAATGTCACAACCATCATCAGGAAAAAACCGAGGATGACCGATTTATGCGTGATTCTCGTGGCTGAAGACCTGGGCCTCGGCTGGGACCCGGGATGGCCGCAGGAACGGATCGACAAAATCTACCGGAACTACGAAAACCAGTGGGAATTAGAAAAAGCCCGTTTCAGACCGCCGGCTAAATAACTCGTCACTGCGCGGATTTTCGATAAACGAAGTTAATTAGAACGACCTGGCATTTTATTACATTTATATCAACAGCGCCCCGATTGTTATCGGAGCGCTTTGTATATACCTCCAGCTATATCAAATATAAATCCTTATTCTGCGGGTTTGAAGGGATTCGGTTTTAATTTCAATCTGGCGTTACGTTTAACTTCCGATGTCGGTTTTCCTGTAACCGGATGAACGAAATGGATTGGATAGATATATCCCGACGGATAACTTGTGTTGAATTCCGCCCTTTCATCAGGATGAAGCTCAAGCGATCCTTCGGGCGCAGCCGGTTCATCTTCGCCTGTCATCCCAAGCATTCGTCTCATGTTGTATGAATAATGAAGTTGCAGAGCCAGTTTCAGTATTTTCCAGACGCTGTCTTCTTTAATATACTCCATCTCGTACACAACACTCATGATATTCGGGTCTATCGTGTTGTTTACAGGTCTAAAAGCTACCGTACCATATCCGTACCACCGGCCTTTTGCCCTTAACCCGTACGGATCAACCGTAATAACAGGTGAGACCTGCATCACCTGGTGGAGGAACTCGGGAGGTTGTTCGCGGGATTTACCGAAATAGGCGCGTATTCCTTCCGGTCCTTTGTAAGTACCTTCTAC
>CAZBQL010000004.1:10667-14956 GCA_964493985.1 uncultured Dehalococcoidales bacterium | reverse complement strand
TTGTCCCGCCAGTATCCTCTCTGCTGCAAAGGCCAGTTGAAGGTCATCGCACCGGGACGAGGGCAATCATTGACACAGCAGCCGCAGTACCAGCATTCGTCCGGGTGCAATATCAACGGCGGTTGTCCTTTCTTGGGATTCGGAATATAAACATCTACCTGGCATACTTCTACGCAGTGGTTGCATCCGTTGCAGGTATCGGTATTAAAGATCACCGGTGTATTCGGAGTAACGAGATTAGGTATCGCGTAAATTTCATTCTCAGCCATCATATCCTCCTATTTGCCCTGATAGACGCCCTGGTAGTCCCTGTTATGCGCCTCGTAATTTTCTTTCAAATCACCGAAGTAATCCATAGGGTAGTCTTTAGTTTTTACTTTACCGTCTTCAAGCCTTACCGTAATAAACTTATTCCATTCGGGCGGGTCTACTTCCGGATAATCTATCCTGAAAAAGTTCAACGGCTGGCTGCTGGCTTTCCTCGCCAGGGAAGCATTCAACATTATCCGCCCGTGTGCAAGCATGTTCAGGTCTTCCAGACTCCTCATAAGCTTATGGGGATCGAGGGCGTAGAGTTTAGGTACATATTCTTCCTGGATCTCCTGCAAAAACTGAAGCCCAAGGTTCAGCAGGCGTTCAGTCTTGTACTCGCTGCAGAAGAATTGCATGACGCGTGCAATACCGGCGTGCAGTTCTTTCCACTCCATACCGGAGAAACGTTTAATCGGAGCATATACACGTTCTTTTTCAAGTTTTAACTGGTCTTGAGAGACTTTACCGCTGTCCACCTGTTTCGCGTAGGCAGCGGCTTTCCTGCCGGCGTATCTGCCGGTAGCTGCCGCGAAGCTGTGGTCGCCAGGTGCGAACATTCCCTCTCCGGCTATGTACAAACCGTCAAGGTTCGATTTCAGGTCCCAGTCGACCATCGGTCCGGCGTGGGCACCATTCCGCCACTGGGCCGGGCTCGTTCCTTCGATGAACTGGTAGTTCATAAGCTGGTGCTTTGAAATATCGAAACCGGATTTTTCATAAGTATCTACTATTATCTTCGTCGTTGATTCCTGACCGATCATCAGTTTCCAGGTGGCCTTTCTTTCAATTTCAGGCATCCCCGGGAAATCACCCCAGAACGGCAGTTCGTATTCACCGGTCTGGAGACCTTTTCGTATCTTTTCCCTGTTCTCGGGAGAAGGTCCCATTGCGCCGCCGTCTGGCCATCCCTGTAAAGGCCAGGGTAGCTTCTTGCCGTTGGCATCTACCTGCTGGATATTCTCATAACTGGCATCGCTTGCCCCGCTGTACCAGGTGTGCTTGAAACCGGTACCCAGCATCAGCATTCCCTGTCTTTCCATCAATGCCAGCTCGGCGCCGGCCTTCCATGCCATAGCGAAACCGTCGCCTGACATGGTCCTCGACCTGAAGGTCGTATATCCTGAAAGCTCGGTATTCATCAGGAAAAGACCGTAGTCCCCGGCGGCGCTCAGTATGGTCGCTTTGGCTTTGACCGTAATGAATTCGCCGGTGCGGTTGTTGATACCGGTAGCGCCGACTACTCTCTTACCCTGGACTCCATCTTCGTTCAACAAGCTGGTGACCATCACCCGGTCGAATATCTGCACGCCCAACCTTTTGCATTCTTTCTTCAGAGCTGGTTTAAAGGTCGTTCCCCAGACGCGAATTACCACTTCGGTCGAATGGTTCGGGCTGTACCTCGGTGAGAACATCAGCTTGGTATCCTCGTATCGTCCTTCAGCCCCGACGTACTCGTCATCCAGGTCTCTTATCTTGCCACCCATCTGCTCCATTTCGAGAAGTGCATCCCAGTTCTCCCTGCACTGTATCTGCCGTCCTATACCGTTCGCATATGGTTGAGCCAAAAAATGTCTCGCCCATTCATCAGGATCTACCTTAGAATGAGGATTTGCTGGGGCATCACACCAATGATCGCATCCCGGGCCTCCGGCTCCGCTTCTTACTACATCTCCTTTTTCAAGAATAACCACCTTCGCACCGTTCCTGGCAGCGCTTATCGCCGCCCAGCAACCGGCTATACCACCACCTACGATGAGAACATCGGCTTCCACTTCCTGCTGTTCATCATAGCGGACAGGATACGGCCATTTAGGCGCGGTACCTTCTGCTTTCAGATAATCATGCCAGTTCGCCATTAACCAATTACCTCCTTGTCTTTTTTATCACTTAATAGTCCGATATTATTCAATTCCTCGGCTTCTTCTGTAAGATCAAGGGATACCATCAACGCTTTCGTTTGATATCCGCTAACATTGTCCCAATTTCGCAGCCTGTAATACTCTTCTCTTATGTTCTCGAACTCATCTTCTCTCAATATAGTACCCTTTTTCGATTCGGCTTTTCCATCTTCACCCGGTACCATGCATTCAGGGCTGAAAAATATAAACTCAAGCGGTCTTTCGTACAGCTTCTGATTCAGTACATCGCCTTGTTTCCCACCCCAACCCTGCCTCATCAGTACCGCTCTCTGCACATTAAAGTTTCTTTCACCAATCTTTATCAATCCGGATTCATCATATTCTCGCCCTGTTATTGCTGATAATATCCGGCTTTCAAGTGTCAGGTTTCGTATACTATCATCGATATCTCTTACCTGCCAGAGCGGCCAGACAAAATCACATAATATCATACTTTCCTTGACGTAGCCGTAATCCTGGATAAGTTTCGCCGCCAGCGCCTTATCTTTTCTCGAAGTAAGATTTCCCGCCTCGCGGCTGCCCCAGTATTTTTCGGCGATATCCTGGAATACTTCACTTGACAGGAAAGCCCCTTCCCATCCGTCCCGCCAGTTATTCCATCTAGATACCGGCAGCGAGATGGAGTGCAACAACTGTATCGCTCTTCGAGGTTCGGTAGCGTAGATCATCGCGTGCGCCAGGATGTACCTGGGATCGTAATCAAGCGATTCATTACCCGGTGTTATCATTCCAGTATCGACTTGTCTGTCAGTACCCTCCCCTACATGTTCGGCAGCTTTCCTTGTACCTTGAGCCAGTATGTCGCCGAATCCTTCCCTGAAGGATACCTTCCGGATGAACTCATCGATAAATTCGATACTGCCTATCTTGGACAGGGGCAATCCGGTCTTATCATCATTAAGCAATCCTTCCCGGTAACACCTGCTTAACCATTCGATAAGCGGTGAAACAACCGTTGTATCCAGCCCGTATTCATCACACAGCCTTGTTCCCAGGCTACTTGCTTGTCTCGTCTCTTCGGTCATTCCGCCGTAATATCTCATTGCCGGTCCGAAATATACCCCTGTTGCCGCACAGAGAGATTTATAGGTAAAACCATCATCTGCTTTATAATATCCCCTACTGCATCCGTTGATACAACCGTAACAAGCCTTTCGCTGAATTTTCAGCGGCAATATATGTTCATAATCTTCGTAATTTCTCGTCCGCAGTTCATATACTTCCCTGGCAATTTCGTCCAGTTTTTCTGGATCCGCCGCTACTGGCATATCCTTTCTTGCCTGTTTAATTACCACGGCTTTCAGGTTCTTACTCCCCATCACGCCGCCGAATCCGCTTGACCCGGATGAATTTTCCGAAGCAAGGACAGTAGCGAATGAAACCATATTCTCGCCGGCTGGTCCTGTTGACAGCACTCTCGCATCCTTTCCATATTCCTGCTTGAGTATTGCTTCCGTCTGATGAGTGGTCTTACCTTTCAAGTGTCCAGCATCCTTTACCAACGGATATCCGTTTTCAATCAATAGATAGACCAGTTCCGATGCTCTACCTTTAACAACAAGCCCGTCATATCCGGCATATTTAAGCCAGGCGCCCCAGCTTCCGCCAAGGTTGGCGTAAGAGAATGACT
The DNA here is from genome assembly GCA_964493985.1 of uncultured Dehalococcoidales bacterium. Classification (GTDB taxonomy): domain Bacteria; phylum Chloroflexota; class Dehalococcoidia; order Dehalococcoidales; family UBA2162; genus MGML01. The sequence continues at coordinate 11,095 of CAZBQL010000004.1, read as the reverse complement.
CCGGTTCCAGCGCAGCCGTCTTACCGCATATCTGCCAGCGGCATCCGGCTAACCTGGTAAATCCGGCTAATGGACCTGTAATGAAAATAAGACAGTTTTCGGGTTCCAGTGCTTTTGTATGCGGCGTTGTTTCGTCCCAGTAGATCTTCGTCGCCATTCCTCTCCCGCCAAGGAAACGCCTGGCATACCCGGAAGTATCCAGGTATTCAATCTTTCCATCTGAGAGGTTTACACGCAGTATCTTTCCCGCATATCCAAAGTCAGACATACTTATCCTTTCCATCAATGATTGCGTATATCCTACAATTTCGCGATCGATTTCTCAAATATTTCTCCAGACCTTGTGAAGTGGTGTTCATGAGTAGTAAACTCTGGACATAAGAAGTTTACCTTTCGTATAGAAGCGCATGAGGGAAGATCTAGAACAT
>CAZBQL010000004.1:0-10567 GCA_964493985.1 uncultured Dehalococcoidales bacterium | reverse complement strand
TCATGCACCTCCATAATACTGGCAATAAACCACCGGATTACAAGTATCCTTTTCCTGATTCGATCTGGTCGATATTCATCTCGGAAGCGATAGAATATAAAACTGAAATGAAAATTCAAGATGAATGGGTTTATGATTCAGAATTCCATGATATCATTGAGGTGAAACAACTCCCGCTAGACAAGGGCGAGTTATTATTACTCGATGAAGCGTTAAAGCTGCGAACTTCAGATAGTGGTTGAGACATGTCAAAAATATATGAAAGCAAAAAAGCCGCTGCTGGGTACGACACGGCCCGTGCTCTCCCTGAACACGCTACCTCTCTGCTGATAGATGTCTTAAAAGAAAACACTCCGGTTGGCAGTATTTCTTCCGTACTTGATCTCGGCGGAGGTACAGGTCGTTTTTCTTCACTGCTGCAGACACTCTACGATTGTCCCGTCTATACGCTGGATCTATCGGTAGAAATGCTGAAAAAGGGAGTCGCCCGTAATTACAAAAATGTCCACTGGATAACATCCGGTGCGGAAAATATTCCATTTAAATCCGGTTCAATCGATCTAGTTTTCATGTCTAACGTTTATCATCACCTTGAAAATCCCGGTCTTGCTTTTAGACAGATATCACGCGTTCTTACCGATAGAGGCAACCTTGTTGTCAGGAATGGTACACAGGAAACCGATAATGAAATTGCCTGGAACAAGTTTTTCCCGGAAGCAATAAAGTTCGATGAAAACAGGATACCTCATAAACAGGATATAATCGACTCTATATCTTCAGAAAGATTTAAACTAACGAAATATACTGTTATCTATCAGCAATTCGCATCGTCGTACCAGGAGTACTACGATAAAATAAGCAAGCGGGGCTTATCTTCATTACTGGCAATCAGCGATGAAGCATTTTATTCCGGATGTGAGAAATTTCGTGAATGGGTGGATAAACAGCCTCCTGATACTCCCGTATTCGAACCAATCGACCTTTTCTTTTTTATAAAGAGTTAAAATATGAACACACACGGATATGCAGGAAAAATCCTGGTAGTCGATCTATCAAAAGGCAGTTCGCATGAACTATCCACATCCAACTACTCTGAACGATTCATAGGCGGCAGGGGATTCGGTGTAAAGCTGTTCAGCGAACTCGTTCCACCTGATACCAAAGCTTTCGATCCTGGAAACTGCCTGATATGTGCCACCGGTCCGGTTACCGGTTTTTCAGGACTTGCCGGTTGCCGATGGATAATGTGCGGTAAATCGCCGTCACGAAATCCTGAGATGTTCTCTTACGGCAACCTGGGAGGCAAATGGGGGTCTTCTCTTAAATTCGCCGGTTACGACGCGCTTGCCGTAACCGGAAAATCGGATACTCCGGTTTACCTGTATATTCACGATGGAAAAATAGAGATTAAAGACGCTTCCCATTTATGGGGACTTACAACCTTCGATACACAGGATAAATTGACCGGCGAACTCGGAAGAAATGTCAGCATTCTCGCTATCGGTCCGGCTGCAGAGAACAAGGTGGTCTTTGCCACAGTTTTGGCCGACCGTGGAGCCTCAGCTTCCGGCGGTATGGGCAGCATAATGGGATCAAAGAATCTCAAGGCGATAGTTATCGAAGGAAATAAACAGCCAAAAGCGGCTGACCCAGATACACTCAAGCAAATATCCGACTATGTAAAAAGTATCCGGGCGTCCACCTTTAACGCACCTTCTCCGTGGGCCATACCGGGAGTAACAAGACCGGAAAACTGTTACGGTTGTGGCATCGGGTGTTCGAGGCAGTCCTATCGAGCGGATGACGGCAGACAGTATAAATCGTTCTGCCAGGCTGGAACTATATACGGAATGGAAGCGATGAGATATTACGGCGAACGTAATAACATACCATTGATGGCAACACGCCTCTGCGATGCGTATGGTCTTGACACCGGCGTAACTCAGCCGCTCATATCGTGGCTAATCGAATGTTTTCGTGAAGGAATACTATCGGAAGATGAAACGGGACTTCCCTTTTCCCAAGCCGGGAGCGCTGAATTCATCGAAGAGTTCGTTCACTGTTTATCTTTCCGTGAAGGATTCGGCGATATCCTGGCAAAGGGGACACTTCATACCGCTGAAACCCTCGGCGAAAAAGCAACAACACTGGTTAGAAGATACATCGGTGCTCGAACTAACGAAAGCAGGGACTACGATCCCCGTTTGATACTAACCACCGCCCTATTGTTAGCTACCGAACCGAGGAAACCGGTCAGCCAGCTTCACGGCATTAGCGGAAATACACTGATATCGTGGTGCACATGGCAGAGAGACAATTCGGAAGGATTCCTGTCTACCGACGACCTGCGTACCCTTGCCGAAAGATTCTGGGGTGGTGAAAAGGCCGTAGATTTCTCAACCTGTGAAGGAAAAGCGCTTGCCGCGAAAAAGGTACAGGACAGGGCTTATGCCCAGGAAAGTCTCATTCTTTGCGACGTTCACTGGCCGATGCAGGTTACTGCCGTGGATGCACCCGGCGGCCATGTCGGCGATCCCTCCATTGAAAGCCGTATATATTCAGCGATTACAGGTCATGAAACTTCTGAAGATGATCTCTATCATGCCGGAGAAAGGATATTAAACTTAAATAGAGCCGTTCACCTGCTACACGGGTGGAACGGCAGAAACGATGATATCGTCATGGACTATTATTTCAATGAACCGCTGAAAAAAGGAGATGTTTTTTTCAATCCGGACGGAATAATGCCCGGGCCGGATGGAGAGCTGATTTCAAGGTTAGGCTTAACACTGGACCGTGATGAATATAACATGATGCTGGACGAGTATTATCAGCTTAGAGGCTGGGACATCTCTACCGGTTTACTCAGGTCGGAAAAATTGATCGCTCTCGGACTAAATGAAATAGTCCCTGCCCTCGAACGGCAGGGACTTGCTAAGTGATCAGGATTTTTTTGTGCTTTATCCTGGCGGCATCCCGTTATACTCCCCTTTTTCCCCCTGGTATTCGAATACATCTTCTATCTTTACATTGAACAGATTGGCTATCTTGAATGCCAGACCAATGGAAGGATCGTACTTTCCTTTTTCTATTGATACTATCGTCGATCTGGTAACATCGAGTTTCTTCGCCAGTACTTCCTGGGTGAGATCGTGCATTGCTCTGAATACTTTAAGTCTGTTTTTCATAATTCTTTCTACGACCTGGCTGCAAATATGTAATACAAAGATACCTGTACAATCAGCATTGCACATACTGCGAATGCCAGTGTAGCACCGATTATTCCGAATTCATAAGGTAATGAATCCTTGAAAATGATAAAAACCAGTCCGATCAAAGCCATTACTACATTAAGTACCCGGTAACTGGCAGTAATTGCTCTGCTGCCGATGTTCCTCAGTCTTTCATCGGCAAGCGTTTCAGTAGTCCGTCTGCGTAGAATGTATTTGATAACCATAGTAACGACGATACCTATTACCGGAATATATACCGGCATATCCGCCAGTATTGTCCAGATAACCAATGCTCCGAGTAATACTATCATTACCAGCGTGGATAACCTGAATGCCTTTGCCGTCATTATAATAACTCCTTGCTTATATTGCTAGTCATATTGTATAGTTTACTATTCTTTTTGTCAAGTATATTTTATAAAAAAAGAGGGTGTGCACAATCACCCTCCAGATACTTACAATATAATGCTGTATGTTAAAGTATCAGCATTGCGTCGCCGAAGCTGTAAAACCGGTACTTATTCTCCACCGCTTTACGATAAGCTTTTTTAATATTTTCTGTGCCGGCAAAAGCCGAGACCATCATTATCAGGGTCGAACGGGGTAGATGGAAGTTCGTTATCATCACATCCGCAATCTTGAACCGGTATCCGGGTAATATGTAGAGGTCTACCCATCCTTCGTAGGGTTTTATCTTGCCATCATCGCTATTCTGAGCTGCCGCTTCCACCAACCGTACGCTTGTAGTCCCTACGCATATCACCCGGCGCCCTTCACCCTTCGCTTTTCTGATTTCCGATGCGGTCCGGTCGCTAAGAATCCCATATTCGCTATGAATAATGTGTTCCTGAGGATTTTCTTCTTTTACAGGGCGGAATGTATCCAGACCAATGTGCAGTGTAGTGAAAAGACAGGTGACTCCTCTATCTGATATTTCATGTAACAGTTCACGCGTAAAATGCAGTCCGGCGGTCGGTGCTGCGGCACTGCCCTCCGGTTCGGCATATACCGTCTGGTATCTTTCGGGATCATCCAGGTGAGTATGAATATACGGCGGCAGCGGCACTTCACCCAAATCAGGAAGCAGACTGTTATCTGAAAACCCGATAATCCTGGTTCCTCCTTCACCGGAATCGACAACTTCTGCCCTGACAGTCTTGCCGGTTTTAGCATCAGATATCTCGATCGTAGTATCCTGGCGAACACGCTTTCCCGGTTTTACCAGTGTCTGCCATGTGCCGTCATCGAGTTTTCTTAAAAGCAGTAGTTCTACACTTCCACCGGTATCAACTCGCTTTCCTTTCAATCGTGCCGGAATGACGCGGCTGTTGTTAAAAACAAGCACATCCCCGTTGTTTAAGTATTCGATAATATCGTTAAACTTTCGGTGTTCTATCGATCCATCTTGTTTGTTTAAGACAAGCAGCCGTGACTGATCCCGGATTTCAATCGGTGTCTGAGCAATCAGTTCGGACGGCAGATGATAATCGAAATCGCTGGTTTTCATGATTAAGTTTCGTTACAAACGCCGGTAGGATTCAGGTCGGAGTGTCGACTGGTCGCCTTTCTCTATAACACTCTTCAACCCGGCAACCATTCGTTCTTTCTCCATAGGAAGCCTTCCTCTTATTGCCAGATAGTTTGAGGCGTGCATCGAGCTAAAAAAACAATCAGTAAAATTGGAATTCTCTATCATTATCAACAACTCTTTTAGCGACTGAAATTCCGATATTGTATGGAATCTGCCTTCGGCCATCTCTTTCATAATTGGAGCGCCTTCTACATACAGCAAAGTAAGTGCGCCAACATAGTCGGGGTCCATCTCATTTAAGACCCTTATAGTTTCATAAGCATGTCTTTCGCTTTTTTCGATGCCACCAAGTCCCAGGATAACCATTACGGAAGTAAGTATTCCTGCCGCTTTCACCCTTTTAGCTGCTTCGATCATCTCTTCCGATGTTATCCCTTTCTTCACATTTCTCAGCACCTCGTCGTCGCCGCTTTCCAGTCCCATATAGACGATCCCGAGTTTCAACTTTTTCAATTCTTCGAGTTCTTCTTGTGTTCGCCTTAATATATCGGTCGCCGTAGCATATACAGCCACCCTTTCGACAAAAGGCAGTTTTTCATTCAAATGGTTAAGTACTGTTTTCAGCTTATCGTATGGATATACAAGCGCGTCCGCATCCTGTAGAAATATGCCTTTTCCATCCCAATCACTCGCAATCCAGTAGACAATATCAGGTACACCCGGTACTCGAATATTATTATTTACATACATGGCCAGCGCATCGATCTCAGAAATCACTTCATCAACATCCCGTATCTGTAACTTCGATCCGTAATACTGGCAGAATGTACAGGTGTTATTTGAACAGCCTGCAGTCAATGGCAGGTAATAGCTTCGTGCTTCACTGGGAGGTCTGATAATATCCGGCCTTTCGAATGCCATTTCTTTTCCTTTCCTGAACTATTCTAATTAATATCTGCTTCCGACTCAAGTTATAAAAAGGAGAGTCCCGATTAAATCGGGACTCTCCTGTCCACCCCCACTCCACACATCCACTCTATTTATTATAGAATTCAGTGTTAAACGACTCTGCGACTTTAGTCACTAGTAATTCACTATTTATAGTCCTCGTGTTCATCATCGAAATCTCCGTCAAAGATCCCTGCAGCAACCGGAACCTTTTTTACTGAAACCTTCTCCAGATCGATTCGGTACGAACACATCAGGCATTTCTGGTAAACATCGTCGAAATCTTTTTCAATGTACATATCGCTTCCGCATCTCGGACAGGCTTTTAATTTCCAGGTCACCATGTCTATCACCTTCCCCACATCCACAGGAAATATTCAGATTAACAACATTTTATTAAATGCAATATAATATGTATGTGATAATAATCTCATGATGGTAAACTGGTTGAAATATAAAAAAACGTCGGAAATGGGTATATGAACTATGATGAATAAATTAAATAATCAGGGGAAATATTCCGAAAGGCTAACTTATTTTTCTACAATAATCTCAAACGGACACGTTATGGCGTTTTGCGGACAGACAAGTTCACAGTTTCCGCACCACCTGGTACAACCACCGCATTCGTGTGATTCATTGTATCTCACCTTATCATCAACGATAATTAAAGCTTTACAAGAGCAAACAGAGACACAAACACCACAACCGTCACATTTTTCTGTATCTATCTGAGGCATACAGGTATTAATCACTCTCCTACTTTCTTTACAAAATAATACTACTTTCAAGTATTATTATTGTATGTAACAATTGTCTCAAACTGGTTCTTCGACCATACCTCTTAAAGCTTCAATATCCGTTATTATGACTTTATGCCTGTTCAGCTTTATAAGTCCGTCTTCTTCCAGAGTTTTCAGTGATCTTCCGACCACTTCGCGGGCGCTGCCTGCCATAGCGGCCATTTCCTGCTGAGTCAATCTTGGTCCGTTTTCCTGGTCCGTACCAGCGTATTCAAGAAGTATTTTTGCGACTCGACCGATCACATGTCTGAAAGACAGGTCTTCAACAAGTGTTACCAGGTCACGAACTTGTTCGGCCAGTACCTTTATAGTATTATGCGCTACGACCGGGTAACTCTGCAGTAGCTTGTTCAATTCATTTTGCCCCAGTTCGTAAATTACTGCTTCACCCATAGCCTGGGCGCTTGCAGGATTTAACCCTTCATCGAATACACCAACATCATTAAAAGTATCCCCGGGCCTGGCAATACTGAGTATCTGTTCTTTGCCTTCTATCGATGTTTTAAAAATCTTCACGGCTCCGGAGCAAACAACATATAATGCTGTAGCTTTATCACCTTCGTATATGATGATATCACCGCGTTCGTAATGTCTCTCAATCGCAAATTTTTTTATGGATTGGTGTTCATCGTCACTCAAACCATCAAAATATTGAATATTACAGACAAATTTTTCATTATCCATTATGGAACAATCAACATATTATCGGATAAATTCACCGGATGACATATTCTAACATGACTTTATCAATAATACTACATAATATTCCAATCGAGTATGTTTATTTGGTTGGAGTAACCTGTTTCTACGTTCTGTCAGTTCTGATGCTGTAGATACAGCCGCAATAGTGCTGACGGTGTATTCCCCACTCTTTAGCCAGAATTGTTGCTCGTTGAAATCCTGCTTTTTTCTTGAAATCCCTGACTAAGAACCTTTCGCCACCGATCTCCAGACCTATTCTGTTCACGATAGCAGCCGGTTTTCGTGGTCCTATCGTCAGAGTAGTTGTAAAACAATCCATGTCAGACTCAAGTAGACGCCTGTATGTGTCTTCAAGCCTGTACCTGAAGCAGACTTCGCACCGTTTTCCACCTTCCGGCTCATCTTTGAATAGTTCTGTAGCTGTCGTCCATTCACCGGGAGTATATTTTCCTTCTTCAATTGGGAAGTCGAGTTTTTCGGCTGCTTTCCGCGTGGCTTCCAGTCTCTTCCGATACTCTTCGTATGGGTAAATGTTAGGATTGTAGAAATACCCGGTTACTTCAAAACCTTCAGACAATAGCTGTTCGGCAGCTCCTGCAGCACATACGCCGCAGCAGATATGAAGAAGAACTTTCATTCCCATGTGTCCATTACTCGTATAACCTGCTGAAAATCGTTAAATGGCGTATACGAGAGTTTCTCAGAATTACAGTACTCGATCATCGAGCCGGTGGCAAAAATATGGTGGCTTTTACCTGCCGGCAGGACATCGGATCGACCGTCGCCAAGGTATATAACCTTATATCCCTTGTTAAGATAATACTCGGTATAGGCTGCTTTAACATCCTCGTCAAGGTATTGTCCGTCAGGACCTTTGTGTCTGACAAGGAGTCCGTCATCTGTGAAAACCGTATTCGATGCATGCACTTCCACATCCTTAACTTCATACCTTTCGAGTATATCCTTAATATAAAAATCAAGGCCGTTACTGACGATAACAAACCGGTAATTCTTTCTCCGGCAATACTCCGTGAAATCTTTGAAGCCTTCCCGAACCGATACCTTCTCCCTGATCATTTTTAAAAGGGTTTCTTTGTCGGCTTTAATCATGGAAAAAGCCGTTGAGTTAAAGACACCGACGGTCATCTTACCCTGCTGGTATTGATCGAATAAAGAACGCCACTTATCCGGAATATAAGCATCCAGTATCGTGAAACTGGCGTCTTCTATCGTGATGGTACCGTCGAAATCGCATTGTACCAGTGTTTTATCAGATTCTCTCAATCTGGTATCTCTTAAACCTGTTTTCTATTCAGTGTCCAGTCCCCACTGCTTGAATACATTTTGATAAATATCCGGCTGGGGGAAATTTGGCCAGATTGCCGGCTGGATGTTAGCATGTGAAAAATGTCCGTCCTGGGCTCTGGTAAAATCTTCCATGAACTTACCGAAACGTGCTGCTGGAATGGAAAACATCATTTCATCGTCGGTACCGAGGGCCCTTTCATACTCTCCCGGGTCTGGAAGAACCACCCAGTATTTACCGGTCAGCATCGGTTTAACAATAGAGTTATAGCACGACCATGAAAAAAGCGCCGTTTCCGTTTCCTTTTGTTCGGGTTCGCTCATCGCCCAGAGCATACTTCGCAATTGTGCCGTGTTTGAATATATCAGTACCAGGTCCGGTATATAAGCAGCCGTTGCAAGAGGTGCCGTCAAAATCCCGATATATCTGCCGAACTCGAAACTGTCGTACGTTTTCGGCCTGCCTGAGGCGGTTTCATCGGTGTCTACCAGACCATATGTCATAAGCGGACCCGGACACCAGTTATCTTCTTTCAGCATCGCTATCATATCTTTGTTCCGTCTCGATAGACCGAATGTCTGGCACTGAGCCAGGTGATACCCCCTGTCTCTTTTCGGTCTTACCGCTCCTTCAGGAATATCACTTTCTTTTTCCAGCATCTTAACGGCCAGTGGTGACGTTTTTAGCCGTAATACCCGTTCCAGATATTCACCGTGCTTATTAAAATTTTTTATCTCCATTAATCTATCTCCTTCGGTGTTTATAATCTTTCAACTTTAAGCAGGTTTGTCTGTCCTGGTACCCTTAATGGAATACCAGCGGTGATGACTATCAACTCGCCCTTTTTCACAATACCCGTCTCTAAAGCAGATTGTTCAGCCAGTCTGAATACGTCCTCGAGTTCACCTGGTTCTGGCTTCTTCATAGAAACGACTCCCCATGACAACGTCAACCGGTTTACAACTCTCTGCGAAGGAGTTACCGCGATAATCGGCTGCTTTGGTCTGTATTTGGATACCCGCAGAGCGGTAGTACCTCCTGCAGTAAAAGTGACTATTGCTTTTGCATTAATCTGGTGGGCTATCTGGCAGGCAGCCCTGGCTGTGGCATCATCTACCTCAGGTAAAAGTCCGTATGATCCGATTTCAAGCACCTCGTGATACGGCAACGCTGTCTCAGCTTCCATTGCTATGCGGTTCATCATCGCTACTGCTTCAACAGGATACTTTCCAATAGCTGTTTCCTCGGACAGCATTATGGCATCGCTGCCGTCAAGTACTGCATTCGATACGTCTGTGGCTTCCGCCCTGGTGGGCAGAGAAGACCTGACCATTGATTCCAGCATTTGCGTTGCTGTGATAACCGGTTTTCCACGCTGGTTCGCTTCCCTTATCAATCGTTTCTGTGCCAGCGGGACTTTTTCGATACTGATCTCAAGCGCAAGGTCACCTCTTGCCACCATTATCCCCTCGCTGACCTCGATTATTCCTTTACTATTCTCGAGTGCCTTTTCCTGTTCGATCTTGGTTATTAAAGGTATTTGGGGATTGATGGTATTCAATAAATCCCGTATTTCACTTACCTGTTCAGCCGAAGTAATAAAGGATAGAGCAACGAAATCTACATTTTGTTCACTGGCAAACTCCAGTTGATCCTTAAATACTTCAACGATTCCGCCGCTTCGCCTTTTATAACCCGGTAAGTCAAGCATCACTCCGGCTGGTTCGCCAAGCTTTTCACTTATTGAACGAACAATATTAATTGTCCGGGAATGTTCTTCAGAATTGCCATAAGAAAGATTAAGTCGTCCAATATCCATCCCGGCTTTCATCATGTTCTCTATGATTTCAGGAGAACTGCTTGCCGGACCCAGCGTGCAGACTATCTTACTGTGAATTCTCATAATCGAAGGCGTTACCCAAGGGTATTATATCACGTGGGAGGCTGTGACAGAATAATTGTAGTAAACTCTACCTCTGTTCCAGTTTTGGCCTTATCTCTTCCAGCAAATCAGGGATAGCTATCTCCTTCCCGCAGCGAATGG
>CAZBQL010000003.1:47369-65974 GCA_964493985.1 uncultured Dehalococcoidales bacterium | reverse complement strand
AATATCTCAAGCAGAAAATATTATTCTGATCAGGCTTATCTTACAGTCGATCTTCCGACAAACTGGGCTGTATCCGATGGCGGTGAATATCTGGCTCACTCACTCGATGGAATTGTAGCTTTTTACAGCTGGAACCAGACGGATTTCTGGGCTAAAGCTGTACAAACCGGCAATATAGTAACGTATAGTCTATTTACCATCAGAGACCAGGTACCTGATGGCGGAGCCTATGTGGTGCTTTCGAGGGTTTGGGGTCCGCCTCTTTTACCGGACCACTTTCCTGATGAATATACTTCAACCAGTCTGAATAGTCTGCTGAACTGGGACTATATTTCGAAACGGAATGATGGTCAGTCTCTTCAATTTTTCAAATGGGGCAGGTATATGCAAGTTGATATATGGTGTAACGAATATGCTTCGAACACAACGTTGAGTGAGTTAAAAGTGCTGTTAGAAAGCTGGCAGTTCGATGAGATTCCCGTTGGCGACATCGAATGGGCTGCGTTACAGGCCCGTGAACTTCTCCCGGAATCGGTCGAGCCGCAGATGTTTCGTACACGAGCGGGAAGATATGGGCCCAGATATACCGAAGCTGAAGTAGATGGTGAGACTGTTCATTTTCGCTTCATCTATACATGGAATCAGATAACTCTGCCGCAACCGATCCCGGATGATTATCAATTTGATTCAGCTCACTGGTGGACGATGGATGTATTGCCGGACGGTAGTGTTGTACTCATCGGAGAGGGCGGAGCAGTACTACCTAAATAAGTGCTTTATCGAAATTCGGTGAATAAGAAAAGAACGGTCGACTCGGTCAAGAAATACGGCTGGTATTGATAGATTATTATTTGGATGTTATTCGCGGAGTGGGTCACCGTCATATCCGCCGTTCGGATTGAGGAAAATTTTTCCCGGTTCACCCGGCAGAGGCGTCAGCCAGTCGGGGCTGCTGTGGGGGAAAAGCAGCCTAGCCTGCCAGTGAATGGCAAAGTCCTCTGCTTTTACATCGGGGTAAAGCCTGGCCATACTCTCTACCATCTCAGCTCCTGTTCCGGCAGTATTATAGACCTCTTCGTAATTGTCCAGGTACCGAAGCGACCAGTCGATGCACTCAGTGTAAGAAAGCGACCCATTCTCCTGGACCTCTTCCATGAGCCGGACCTTTTCGGCATCGCAGTGACCGGGGATGACAATACGTGCATCGAATTCCCGAAGTTGTGCGATCGAGTCACGCCACTTGACGCGCCGTTCGACATTGCTCTCAATTGACCACAAATGGCAGTCATGGAAAGCGACATCGGTAGCGCAGGCTACGCGTATCGACGGTATCCAGACAACTGAGTTATTGACGCTGTCACCTTCCCAGTTGTCGGATACCAGGATCTCTTCACCTTCAAGGAGCAGATGTGGTTCGCTTAACGGTTTGGGGATGGTCGTCTTTCGGGGAATATCATCGGGGCCGAAGCGGTCGATGGCCCACAGTTCTATCTTATCGCTGGAAGTGGTAATGATATCCTGCGCTACACTCGGTAGCGCAACAATCTCAGCTTTCGGGAAGGCATTTTTCAGGACCTGCAAGCCAAAATGGTGGTCAGGGTGGAAGTGGGACACGTAAATGTGGGTAAGATTCTTACGCATCGGGATAATATCGGCGATCATACGATGGGTATCGCTCAGAAGCTGGGAAGCATCGATCAGGATGGCATCCCTCTCTCCATAAATTAATGTGGAGTTACTATTAAAACCCAGGTAACTGTGAAGAAATACTCTAAATCTAAGAGACAACTTTTCTCTCCCTATTCAGCGACCTGATTATACCTTACTCACTCCATTAATTGAAACGGGTGTATCCCACAAGACAAATTAAAATAGGTAAATGTCGCAGACTTATCGGTTTAGTTTAATACCACCTGGTTCCCAGACGGGAGACCCGTCTTCGCTTATTTTTTGAATATAGGTATCTTCAGCGGTGCCCATTTCCGGGCCGCTTGTCCAGGTGATAAATATTCCTCCCTCTCCGTCCGCCGCCACGTCAGCGAGTGTCGAGAAAGTATCATCCTTCGTTTCAACCGGTTTACCTTCGGTATCCCAGATCGTTGTTCCTTCGAAGTCCAGTTTCTGAATTCCGATTTTTATACCTTGAGGGGATGGATCCTTTTCAATAAAACTCCAGATAATAAACACTCCACCAAAACCGTCTTGTATCACCAGATTACCCAGTCGTAAAGAATCCTGGTCCTGCCAGACCACGATCCCATTGTCCGGCCATAAAGGTTCTCCGGATTCATCAAGTTTCCGGGCATATATAGTATTGACATTACTCCAGAATAGAAGAGTTTCCGTACCATCCCTGATGACGAAAGGAAATGCAACGTATCCTGATTTGGATACTTCCGTGCCCAATTCGGTATGGGATTCCCATTCCTTTACTCCGTCTGAATCTATGTGCATTGCTGTCACATGATAAAGTACCGGCGGCGTCCAGTTGTTTTCGATCCATGCCATTAATACTCCTCCCGAGCCTTCACCTGTCATTTTACCTTGTTGGCCCTCGGAGATTCGATCCGTAGTATAGAGCACTTTTCCTTTCTTTATTCTGCTTTGACCCTCCCAGACAAAATTACCGATAGCGTCAACTTTTTGGCCACAGACTCGGCTTACAGGATCATCGCCTCGTTCATGCCAGGTAATTATGACCCCTCCTGAATCGTCGCTGATCAATCTTATCGACTGGAACTGGTAATTGTCTCGTCTTATTATTAGTTCATCTTCACCCCAGAGTAAGTGCCCCTGGCTATTAACTTTTTGTATATAGCAGTTATCCTGTTGACTGCTGTCCCTGTAACTGAAAATTGCTCCTCCCGAACCATCCGGCGTTATTGTCTCGACGCTCCTGTTAACACGCAGACCGGTCTGCCATACGGTATTACCCTCGAAACTGATTTTGAAGATGGTCTCTATTCGCGGTCCTGAGTCATCGACAGGAGATACTGCGGCATAGGTGATAACTCCCCCATTACCATCATTGATAAGCGTAAGGTGATCTCCCATAAAAGAATGACCTTTACCGAGGACTTTATCCCATACCGGGTTTCCTGATCGGTCTATTCTCCGTATGTGTAACACTTGTTCATATTCTTGCTCTAGCTCGGAGTAAATGACCAGGGCACCGCCATTTCCATCCGGTATCGAAGCTGGATAGGCAACCAAGTGTCGAATATCAAAGCTGTGCTCAGAATCCGGACTACCGGTTGGCTCAGCATCAATATCGATAGTTTTAGAACGGCAACTGGCAATACCGATAAGCGAAGTGAGTAATATAATTATGACCATCGTCTTGAAAATGAACAGAGGATACTTTTCCATGCTGCCTTCTTTTTTATTGATTCACTATGCCTTAAAAAATGAGACATACTTATAATTAATTTCGACGTAACAAATTGTAACATATGAATTAATACAAGGCAATAATGTATTGATGATTGTGTTGATGATTGGGATCATCTCTATCCTATTACGCGTGTATTATCAATTTCATAATTCTCGATATTGTCTAACCTCGATATATTTCCACCTCTTGTTTCCTATATACTTACCTTTGCGAATTAATTTTTTACTTGAATGCAACCTTTTCTTATACATGACAGTTGTACAGGTGAGAGATGTTGCTTGAGGAAGAAAAACGACTGATTGAAAAAGCCAAATACTCGGCTGAGGCTTTTGGTGAGTTATACGACTGCTACTTCGACCTGATATTCGGTTATGTACTCAGGAGAAGTGCTGATATCGATACAGCCAAAGACATCACCTCCGCGGTGTTTTTGAAGGCTATGAAGAACATGAAAAAATTCAGGTGGCGGGGTGTGCCTTTCTCCCACTGGCTCTATCGTATCGCTAATAATGAAATTATCGATTACCACAAGAAGAGAAAGCGGGAAATCAGCGTAGAAATGGAATCCTTTTCTGCCGTCGGCAACATGGATTATGAGACCGCAATCGGTAGAAACGAGGTAAGAAAATATGATGAGTACCTTGACCTGCACAGTGCCGTATCGCGACTGTCACCGAAATACCAGGAAGTCATTGCCTTGAGATATTTCGAAGACTTGAAAATCGATACGATAGCTGAAATTTTACAGAAACCGGAGAGTACCGTGAAATCGTTGATTCATCGCGGCGTCAATCAATTACGAGAATTGGTGGGATCACAGGAAGTAAACAATGTCCGGTAATGATATTTTAGAGAGGCTTGAAAACGTTGCCGTACCTGATGTTATTCTTGAACGGTACCGGCAGAACCTGAGAACAGCTCTGATAAATGAGTACCATCAGAGTGAAAGTAAACGTTTCACGATTAAATTGCCGGAGAGTCCTGTATGGCGGACCGTTTTTATCACGTCGGCTGCCTGGGTGCTTATCGTTGCTGCTGTTGTCTTCGGCTTTGTTGTCCCGGATTTTCAATCTAATTCAGTCGAAGCCATGGCGATAGAAACGGTAATGGCATCGCCGGAAATTCAATCCATTCTAACCGGAGATGAGGTGAGAAACATTTCCGTAACCGATACGGGAGATAATCGACTGGAGATACTGGTTGAGAGTCACGGCGGCAGGATAATTATCGTCACTGTCGATATGATCGATAACAAGGTCCGGATATCTGAAATCTCGTACATCGTTATGATGGGGTCCATCTATGAACCGGAAGTTTTGATAACAGGTGATGAACTTGAAGTGACGGTGAAAGCTGGTAAAACCCATCCATCTTTCAGGAACCTTATCGATAAAGGAGCGATAGTAGAAAAAGCCGTATCCATTGAATGCCTTATCATAACAAGAAACCTGGAGAGAAATGAGACTACTGAAATGAGAGAAATCTGGGCTATGGTGACACTCGGCTACGGCGATGAGTCCTGCAATTTCCTGATCGACCGCGATAGCAACCGGGTGGTCGACAGGGGTTGCCGGACAAGCAGGAAATAAAGATAAGAGGAGGGCTGATGAATGAATAAACTGATTTTTTTATTACTATCATTACTGATAACAGTCGCGTCAGTGCCGGCTTGCGGCGCCGATGATGGTGCTCAAAAAGATGGAGACACAGTTGTTTTTGCTAATAAAAACCTGGAAACGGCGGTCAGGGAGACTATCGATAAAAAAAGTGGCGATATCCTTGTTTCGGACCTGGAAAACTTCACCTCACTTTCCGCGCCGGAAAAAAGAATAAACGATCTTGAAGGACTGCAATACTGCATTAACCTGGAGGAACTTGATCTCAACAATAACAAGATAACGGATATTTCGCTGCTTTCTTCCCTGGACAAATTAACCCGTCTCAACCTGGCGAGTAATCTGATCACCGATATTTCACCCCTGGAATCACTTGTAAACCTGCAATACCTGGAACTTGGCAATAATCATGGAAACGAAACAATCGGTGACATCTCCGCTCTTGCTTCACTTGTTAACTTAAAGGAACTGGGGATAGGATTTACGGGTTCACCGGATATCTCCGCTTTAAGCTTTTTGACAGAATTGACCTACCTGGATATTCATGGCAACCGGATAGTCGATTTATCACCCCTGGCACCGTTACTGAATCTGGAGACGCTTGATATACACGGAAATCAAATAGTCGATATATCCCCTCTCTCAAACTGTATACGAATCGAAATATTGATTGCTTTTGATAACCTTATTTCTGATCTTACCCCGCTCTCTCCACTCACCGGTCTGAACGAACTGATCTTGATGAAGAACGAGATTGTCGATGTTTCTCCGCTTGCTTCCCTGACAAATCTCATAACCCTCAATCTCAGGATAAATCAGATTGAAGACATATCTCCGCTGGATTCGCTCGAAAAAATCGAATATATGCAGCTGTCGGAAAACCTGGTCAGCGATGTATCCGCACTGGAGTCTCTTTTCTCTATCGTTCAGCTTGACCTGAATGAGAATCCTGTCCAGGATATTACGGCTATCGGCTCTTTAACAAATCTCGATGACCTGACATTGAGCGATTGCGAGATAACCGATATCTCACCCCTTGCCTCACTCACTAACCTCCGGGTACTTCACCTTATACGCAATAATATAACGAATATAAAACCCCTGGTTGATAATCAAGGCATATCGGAAGAAGACACGCTATGTTTAAGTGGTAATCCTCTGGATGAGGTTTCAATTGAAAAATATATTCCAATGCTTGAAGCAAGAGAGGTGTACGTAAATTATGATGGCAGTAATTAAAAGACTGGTTTTGGCTGCAGTTTTATCATTGATTATGCTCACAAGCTGCGGTCCGGGCTCCGATGAGAGCCCGGGTACAGCCGACAAAAAGGTCAGCTTCACCGACATAAACCTTGAAAACACGATACGGGAAGCCATTAATATGACGGAAGGAGAAATTTATGCGTCCGACCTTGAAGGACTGATGTCCCTGAAGGCGGGAGATAAAAACATCGTAAATCTCGATGGGTTGGAGTATTGTACTCAACTGGTATCCCTTGAGCTTCACCGGAACGCTATCGATGATCTATCGCCACTGGCTTCGCTGACGAACTTAACAAAACTGTCCTTGTTTGATAACAGCATATCGGACATATCAGCGTTAGCTTCCCTCACCGGTCTCGTGGAACTGAGTCTTTCCGCGAACCTGATTTCGGACGTTACTCCTCTCGAGGAACTCACGAACCTGCATTTTCTCGCGTTGACCGGAAACCAGATTGAAAATATATCTCCTCTCAGCGGGATGACCGGATTGACCAACCTTGAATTTGGCGCGAACATGGTGTGTGATATTTCACCTCTTTCGAACATTACTAACCTGGTATCGCTTACGCTCATGTTCAACCAGGTTGAGGATATATCTGCTCTGGATGGGATGACGGAATTGAGTACGCTTTATCTCACCGGGAATAACGTATCAGACATTTCTCCTCTTTCCGGATGTATAAACCTCACCGTACTAGATCTCATGGGGAGTCCGAATAACAACCAGGTTGAGGATATTTCCGCCCTGAGTAACTGTACGAGCCTGGTAGAACTCAGGTTGTGGAATAACAGGATACGCGATATATCGCCACTGGAAAATCTGCCAAACCTGGAAACGCTCTGGATTGTCAATGGTAATCCACTCGATGATCACTCTCTTGAAATCGTCGAACAATTAAAGGAAAAAGGAGTTGAAGTAAGATAGCAATTATGCACCTTGCGTGTTCTATTAATCTTTAGTTTTACTCTCGTCCTTGAAGATTCCTAGCCAGTAGATCAGCCCGCTTACCAGCAAGACCGAGACCAATCCAAAGACTAAAATACTCCAGGGAAAGTCCTGCATATATTTGGTCATAGCAGGCTGGTGTTTGTTCAACGGGATGATCAGCAGAGCGGCTAGAAGCCTGGCAAATACCGGGTATATTATGGCTATAATAATGTTCCGGCTTATTACCTTTTTCGCCTCAGGAATATCCGCATCTCCGGATACAGCGGCTTGATATTCTTTCTGTAACAAGTTGAGATAAGACAATACCAGGTATCCGCTGATTAAGAATAATCCGATGCTCAGAGCTGTCCAGTACGATATTTCAAAAGTCATTTCCTGAGATGTCCGGGGTTCGAAGAAATATGGACCTTGATAAAGCTGAAGTTATTATATTACTATGATACACATGTATGATATACATATATCCGATTGTTAGGATAATTCAAAAGATAGACCGGAGGATGCACCCCGTTTAAATTGGAGGGTGAGTTGGTCAGAAGAATTCTCTTGGGAATAGCCATCATATCAGTAGCCCTTGTTGTTTTACTGGGCGTAAGTACCCTCATTCCGGATGTCGGATGCCAGCAGTCGGTGAGTGACTATAATGAAATGAAGACATTAATCAGATTGCAGGCGCCAACCGAAGTTGATACGGGAGAGTCATTTAGTATTAACGGGACTCTTTATAAAGTCAGAATGGGAAAAATAGGGACCGCGCCCGTAGCAAATGTAGGCTTCCCCGGACAAAGAATCGGTCTGACCGTGGGGGCTGTAAGCACCATAGTCTATACTGACGAAGAAGGGCACTTCAGTTATAACCTTTCACTCGATCACCCCGGCTCATACCGGATTCAGGCATCATATTCCGGAGACCAACTGGGGTATATTAGAGCGAGTCAATCAATCTTGCCGCTTTCAGTTGCCGGTGATGCAACATCGCGGAGTAACACCTGGCAGTTGTATCTATTGGCTGCGGCAGCTTTGGCCGTAATAAGTTATTTACTCTACAGATATATCAGTAGGCGGGGTGGGTTAAAGGCAGATCTAGAAAGAGAAGACCGCGCTACTTCCGGAAAGGTAGATATTCGGAATCTCCGGTCGTGGCTCCGTCCACTTGTAGTGATCATAGTCATCGCTCTTTTGATCTTCGCTCTCTGGCCACGCGAACAACCGCAAACTGTAGTCCCTGATGATCGCACTCTTATAGCTAGCACGATAATACTGGATGTCCCGGAGACAACCGGTACAGGCGAGTCCTTCGAGATTAAAGGAACGCTGACCGGTACGGATAATAATACAGAATATCCGTTATCTTCGGAAGAAGTGAGTATTGTAATAGTTCCTGTGGGGGGTGGGAATAAACACACCGAAAAGGTGGTGACTGACGAAGGTGGGGACTTCACAGATAACCTTATCCTGGAAGAAACAGGTGAATACGAGATCAGTGCAGTGTTCGAAAATACACGGGGCATATATTTCACAAGTAGCGACTCCAGGAACATAGTTGTCCATGGGACGGCGGGATCATCTTTCTGGAATTTATCAGGTCTGCACTGGATATTCACGGTTTTCGGATTCCTGGTTGTGGCGATGTTATCAATAATAGCCGTTATTTATTACCGTCGTTACCGAAGAGGTCACCCAACTACCGAAAAAACAGCCTTGGCTGAGGAAATCGACGAACTGCTTACCTTTTCAGCCCCACCTGAAGAACCTACACTACCCGAAAAGCATACTCCTGATTCAAGACTGAAAATTGAGTTTCCCCAGATTGGAGATAACCTTCCCGACGTCTGGGGATTGGGAGAAAGCCTGACTATCCACTTTGCTACGAATCACAAGAATGGGCAGAAAACAGGTGCGGAAGAATTGGATATAGAACTCTTACCCGGTTTTAAAGATAAAGCTGCGGTCGACAATGAAGGCCAACTGACCCAGGAATATACTTATACGGGGAAAGGTAAATACGAGATAAAAGCGGCATTTTCTAACGGCACTCTGGACGGCCATGAAGCTATTTCCAGATCTATACGAATCGTCGACTATCGTGAGGAGATCATCCGTTTATATCACGAGATAGTAACAATGCTGGATGCCAGTGGACTCGTTGTATCACCGAGAATGACGGTTAGAGATATGGAAAACATCCTCGTCAGGATTTTGCCAGCTTTATCTCGTGAGACCGTCGATCAGCTTGCGTCACTCTTTGAAGAAGCAAATTACAGCCTTCATCAAATAACGCGATCCGCTTATGAACGGATGTACCTTATCTGTGTGGAGGTGAAGAAAAACATACCAGTCAAGTTCGAAGCTCAAAACACGCGAATAGCGAACGAACCAGGGCACACGATATAAATGAACATTTAATCTCTAGATTGGAAAACGAAATGTGGAGGAAGAAGATGTGTAAATTCATGTTGTTAATAGTATCCATGATCCTGTTGTCATCTCTCATTGCTTGCTCACACGAGTCGGCAAGTCTGCCAGACGTTAAGTTGGGCATGATCAAGCTAAACGGTATTTTATACATATCCATTCTCGATCCTTCATCTATTATTGAACAAGATCTTTCATTCTACGGTACAATCAAACGTAAAAACGAAAACGTTTACAGGGATGGAGATGCTTCTCTGCTCGAAGCAGGTACAACTATTTATTCTATTGCGGGTTATGCCCCCGATTTTCGTCTGGCCATAAAAAAAGAACAAGGGTTTGTAATTTACCAGGCTTCTCGAAATCCTGACGCCAAGAAAGGTGTTGACCTGTTAGGTATCGGAGGAAAAGTGGAACGTATCAGCATAAGGCAAGTAGACGGCGGTACTAAACTAGGATCTATAACCGAATCAAGGCAGATAGAGGAGCTGGTCAGTCTCGTTCTTGAAGCTCCTGTGTTCGATACAGAGAATCAAATAACGTTAGGCGCTCCGGACTACACGTTATCATTCCATCTCACGGATGGTACTCAAGTAGGGGGATTCTTCTGGCTCAGTACTGGAGAATTAAGTCCTCCCGGACTAGAACTTCCAAGAGAATTTGGAGATACTATTTTGAAAGCTACAGCCATACAGTGACAATCGTCTTGAAGGTACTATAAATAAGATGAAAAATGCTAGCCAAAGCCAAAACCTAACTGGCCATGTCATGCACATCTTGCCACTGCTTGTAGTAGGAATAGCCGGTTATTTTCTCTTTAGTGACCTGTCCGCGCGGCAGACCGAAATTGGTCTGCAAATTGCTTATCGTTCTCTGTCACTGAACACGGTACTGGTTACTGCAGCACTGGCCGCGGGGAGGCTGCCTGCTTTTTTCCTGAGTCCTGTCTGGGAAAAGAGATTAACGCCGGCAGGGCTAGCAATCGGCTATCTACTTGCAGGATTCGGGGTATGGCGGGCAATGAGTGCTTTTTCAGAAGAGGTGCCGGTGTTGTCCGGGCTGGGCTTGACCTGTATGACTGCGGCGGTGGCTCTAGCTCTCTCACACCTGTCAGTCTACGCACAACGGTACAGGTTTGGGGGACTCTTCCGAGGTTTGTTCGACTGGTTTGTTGATTCTAGGTCCTACTTTGTATCGATAGCTCTGAGTATCGGAGTTTATGCTTTCATCATACGGCCTCTTTATATTGACGAGTGGACATACTCGGTATTAATAGAATGGATTATAATTTTGATGTTGGGTATTTTGCTATTGGGTGTAACTTACTTTCGGATCGATCGCAATTTCATGATTAAAGCTGAATCGACAGCTCAAAACTGGCGGTCCCATCGGCAGGTTCGAGAACCGAAGATAGACTCGTTTTACACTCGTATCAGGAGGCTGGAACGGCGTTTTATCGAGGAATCGAACCAGACGATGTTGGTCCATTTCCTGGTAGGGCTACTAGCACAAAATGGGGTTAGCGAGTCCGGCATTGTGAGAGTATTGAGACCTATGATAGGGTACCAGGAGACCAACACCCGGAATCGGGCGCGACATGAAAACGCCTCGGATAAGATGGAGCGCGACCGCCTACTCAGGGAAACCATCAGCGAAATGCAGGCGCTAGTCCAGCCGGCCCGATATGCTTCAAGGCGGACTAGGTATAATGAAAGCTTCCCTCATATGGAGGAATCAAATACTGTAACAGATCTCGCTGCCACCTTTTGCCGGGAGGGGGCCAACAGTCCTTTACTGGTTAGATTATCTTTATTGTTAGCCTCCTGCGCAACCAGGGATGAATATATAGAAGAAATCCTACAGCTGCTGTTGACACATCGCAGTAACCCGAGGACAGAACAGCATAAGCGGGAACGTCTCTGGCATGATATAGAGGTCAGACTAGCTCGATATGCACCTAAAATATCCTTAAAGGAGTGACTTATGAATAGCTTAAATCTTGACGAAGCAAAGAAGATCTGCCGTAAGGTAATTGATGGTATCGTTAACGTGTATGTCGGCGAAGAACTGCTGCTTAAAAAACTTCTCGCTGCCGGATTATCCAACGGGCACGTCCTTTTCGAAGACTATCCCGGACTAGGTAAAACACTACTCGCAAAGGTATTTACGAGGGTCATCGGCTGCGACTGTGGACGGATCCAGTTCACCCCTGACCTCCTGCCGGTGGATATCATCGGCGGTAAAGTCTGGAGACCTCAGGATACCAGCTTTCAACTTGTTAAAGGTCCCATTTTTACGAACATCCTACTGGCCGACGAGATTAACCGCACACCACCGAAAACACAGGCAGCCCTTCTTGAGGCTATGGAAGAGCGGCGGGTCACTATCGATGGTGAAGACCATATCCTTGAGAGGCCGTTTTTTGTGCTTGCAACCCAAAATCCTATTGAACAGGAAGGAACTTATCCATTGCCTGAAGCTCAGCTAGATCGTTTCATGGTAAAGCTTTCCATGGGCTATCCTCAATCGGTTGAGAAGGAGGGTACTATCTTGAAGCGGCGTATCAGCTGGCGTAAGGATGATCCCAGCATAGATGTCGAGTCGGTTATCGATAAAGAGACATTCCTGAACCTCCAGGATCTGACCGAAGATGCCATATATGTCGACCCCTGCATCATAGACTATATCAGCCAGATCGTTCGGGCTACACGTGAGCATCCGAAGGTTATCGTTGGAGCCAGCCCGCGCGGCGGGCTGGCTTTGCTAAAGTTGTCTCGCTCGGCAGCTATCATTAATGGACGAGATTTTGTAACTCCGGATGATGTAAAGATGTTCGCTCCCGACGTCCTCGTACACCGTATTATCCTTAGAGTGGAAGATACTATCGAAGGAACGAAAGAGCAAGAAATAGTCCAGGAAGTAGTTGATAGTATTACACCTCCAATGGAGTTTTCCCCTAAAGGCAGGGATGATGCTGAATAGAGAATCATTGGACCTGGTGTTTCTGTTTATAATACTCCTCATACCAGGAGTATTTTTCGGCAATCTCGTAATCGTGAGTATAAGCCTGGTACCTCTGTTTCTACTCATTATAGGCCTGGCTTTTTCTCCTCCTCGTGTAGCAGCTGTCGAAACAGACGAAATAACTACTCCGGCTTGGGTTGGAGCCGAGGGACTGGTTGTCAGGAGAATTCGCACATCTGACGGTATCGGACTGATAAAACTCTATCAGCCGCTGCCTCAGGAGTTTGCCCTGGCTGAAGGTAGCAACCTGGCTTGGCACTGGCAGTGGTTTAGGGCAAGCACTATCGAAATGTCCTTCCGGGTAAGATTCACCAAGCGTGGCAATTATTCGATTCCTCCGTTGGAGTGGGTTTCGCAGCATCCTTTGAAACTGACTGGCAGACAGGGGAGTGATGGTGCTCAGGTTACCTTGAATATCTGGCCCAGGTTCTACCTTCCGAGATCACTGAAAACGCTTCCCGGATTGTCTGTCAGTCCTCTCCCGTCAGCCGATATCGCCAAAATAGGTATTCCGGGTCAGGACTTTCGAGAAATTAGGGCATATGTTTCCGGCGACCCTATCAAGAATATTAACTGGCGGGCAATGGCCCGTCGTGCCGAACAATATGTCTGGCCTCTGGTCAATGAGTACGAACGAGAAGGCAGAAAATCGGTCCTCATCTACCTGGATGCCAATCCGGCGATCGAAATAGGCGATAACATTGAGAATGGTCTTGAATGCAGCCTGGAGGCTGCGGTTAATCTTCTATTTTACTTCCTCGAAAAAGGCTACCGGACCGGCATATATATTTGCGGACATATCAGTCGGTATTTACATCCTGATACTAGTCGGATCCAGTTCCGTAAAGCACTGCGGTACCTGATGGATGTTCGACCGGCATATCAGATAAATCAGCTACTTACTGCCGTCGAGACAACCCGTGACTACGTGCTTGGGTATAATCCGCTTACCATTGTAATAACTACTCTTGATATGAAAACAAACCGGGTAGTGGAAACAGCGGTCAGTCGACTCCGCCAGATGTATAACCGGCACCGTCGCCCTGCGATTATGGTTATCAGCATCAATGCTTACGGTCTGATTCCCCAGGATATGAGCAATCAGAGTCATATAACGGAACTAACGAGGCTACAGATGCGTCCGTTTGTGCGTCGCCTTAGAAGTTATGGTGCCGATGTGGTCGAGTGGCATCCGGACCGCGAGACATTCTCCAGCGTAATTTCGCGAAAGGTTATGATTAGATGAAAAAAACTGGTTCCTTCCTCGTAATTATTGAATTTTTCATCGTTCTGCTGGTGAGTCTAGCAGCAAGCTACGCTTTGTTCGGAGTAAGCATCAATTCTGTTATTACCTTTGGAGTTTTGTCACTGTTGGGTATAACAACTATCATTATTTTACCTTTAAGCAGCCTATTCTTCGGCACAAGTGCTCTTCTGGCAATCTTACCAGTATCAATGAAACTCAACAGCGTGAAGTGGTGGGCTTTTTCGGAGGAAAGTCTTGATTTCTGTCCCAATCTTGGCTTTCCAATAGTACTCGCTATCGGACTGGCAGTTATCTCCGGTTCTCTGTTACTGAATTATATCCACTCCCTGCGGCGTGAGTTAAGAACAATTGAAAAAGCCGAAGCCATTCCGCCACGAAAATATGCGTTAAGTCAAAGCCTGGCTACGGGAGTTGCCATCTTGGTTTGCATGGTTCTCGCCCTGGTAATATCACTTGTTATATTCGCAATGCAAGGTGGTCTGACAAAATGGTTCAATCAACTCCCTCTGTGGACCCTGTCTGTCGGGGGTTTCACAGCTCTAATAATACTTGCCTTGGTTATCTTCTGGTCAGCTGGTGTAAGGAGGATCTCGCGATAAACAATTTATAGTTTGCAAATGAGATAAAAACGTTAAGAGAATAGTAACCAAATGACGGGTTATTTCGTTTAACCATAGTAGGTAGACCGCTTTAGTTTTATACTCGATTTATTTCAGGTTTAGATTATATGAAAATCAACATTTTTCAGATAATTCTTGTCTGGCGATGGTTATTATGATGACAATATCGATTGCCTGGGACCCTACTGGTTTTTACGCTCGCTACATGATTGAACCGGGTAACTGGAATACGGTCTTTAATCCCGATACAAAAGAAGTCATTGCTACCATCCTGGCATATCTGGTGATGCTTTTTATCGTGTCTATCATCGGAGTGTCGATTACACTGCTGCTCAAGAGAACAAGGTATGAATACACAGAATCTGATAAAACACTTAACAGTATTCGCAAGCTGATGATAACGCATATCGTACTAGGATTGCTGATAGCGATATGTGCCTTTCTGGTATCTATCTGGGGATTCCCGACATCATATCGCTTCATAGAATCGGAAAATCTCAGCCATGTGATGTCTTTCATGCCCGGACCTCAGTTCGTAAACGCAAGGTTATTAAGTCTACTCACGGCTCTTCTGGGTGTTATTTCGTTCACATGTGGAATTACCCAATATTTTGCATCCAGATATCGAATAAATAAACCGGATACTGCATGAATGAGCTGAGCCGACTTACTAAACTTTTTGAAACAGTGAATAACACGGATTGCTGTGCGTCACCCGCACATATACCGGCAAAATCATCAACTGGCACTCTTTCTTAAATCTGTGATAAGTTAGAGAAATACGAGCATATTTTTCAGGAGGTGACCGGATTATGAAAGCGGCTGTCAGGATAGAGGGAGGATTTAAGGTACAGGACGTCCCCGAACCACCGGAACCTGCACCGGATTGGGTGAAGGTAAAAATCGCCTATTGCGGGATATGCGGCAGTGAACTCCACAGTATCGATCCCGAGTACACGTCAGGGTCTTCGTTCTGGGGGAAGATTCCTGAAGGAGTGGATATCAGCCGGCTGATAGGCGGTCATGAGGCATCGGGGACCGTTGTTGCCGTCGGCAGTAACGTGAAGGACATAGAGGTTGGCGAGAGGGTAGCGATGAATTTCCGGACTCCCTGCGGTACCTGCTATTACTGCCGGAACATGATGGAACATTTCTGCGAAAGACCGATTCCTGCCACCGGTTCCTATGCAGAATACGCACTGTATCATGCGAACGCGGTCTACAAACTTCCGGACAATGTCAGCCTGGAAGTAGGGGCTGTACTGGAGCCGCTGACGGTGGCCGTTCATGCCGTCGACCAGGCCGAGATAAAACCGGGACATACGGTAGCGATTCTGGGCGCCGGACCAATAGGCATCCTGATACTGGAGGTGGCCCTGAAAGCCGGAGCGGCCAGGGTGCTGGTCTCGGAGCCGGTAGAAGCACGGAGAGAAATGGCTAAAAGGCTTGGCGCAACGGTAGTTATCGACCCAATGAATGAAGACCTGTTAAAAGCGGCCGTTATACTTGGAGAAGGCAGAGGATTCGATCGGGTTTTCGATGCCAGTGGAAAGACCGCCGTTGCCAGGCAGGCATTCGACCTGGCAGCGAGAGGTGGAGTCGTGGTACTGGTCGCCGTTTACCCGCCCGGTACCGAGATTGGCCTTCCTTCCGCGTATCCGGGCGGAAAAGAAATAACCGTAAAGGGTACGCTGATCTCACCGTACTGTTTTCCGAGGTCGGTAAATCTTCTATCCGAACTCGAACTGGAACCCCTGATCTCGATCAGGCCTCTTGAGGAAGTCAACGAGGCGTACCATGACCTCCTTGCCGGCAGGGGAATGAAGGTATTATTAAAACCTTAAGCCCGGATAATGAATTTACGGTCTTTTTATCTCGAGTACGTTCTTTCTTTCCACGGCGATATTAACGATCTCCTTAAAAAGGTCATAGCTGTTTTCAGTATCGGACCGATCAATCTTCAGGAAAACGGGATTATTCCCGTTGAATACGAATGTCGGCGTGCCGAATATTCGCAGGTCGTTTACGGCGTGGAAGTGGTCTTCGGCAAGTGTGTCGAGGACCGCCGGATCGTTAAAATCAAGCAGAAACCGGTCCATGTCAGCTCCGGATTTTTCCGCGATATTCTTCAGGACATCCAAATCCGCGATATTACGGCGTTCCTTGTGAACGGCATTTAGCAGCAGTCCGTGGAAGACCTTGAACAGGTCTATGCTCTGCCTTCTAACAGTCTCTGCTGCCCTGAAGGCATTGATGCCCCTTGTTTTTAGGGAGTCGTTTTCCCAGACCTTCTTTTCCGGGTCATGAGAATGATTATTCTGTTCGAGGGAGAAATACCGCCACCTTACCGGAAGCTCGTCACTGATCTCTTTCTCAACATTTCGCAGCCAGACCGACGCGTTATAGACGAACGGTCAGAGGTAATCGAAATAGACATCGAATTCCGGCAGGTCGATTTTCCGGGGCTTCGGCATGTCGTTTACCTCTAGTACCACCCGTACTTTTTACAGGTATCGACCATTGCCTTTACATTTTCCGGTCTGGCATAGTCAATGGAACTCCCGGCTCCCATGATATAGCCGCCGTTCTTCCCAACTACCTTTATGAGTTTCTTGCAGTATTCCTCCACGTCCTGGGGCGAACCTGCCTGGAGCATTGTCGGAGGTACGCCGCCCTGGATACACATATGGTCGCCAATCACTTCCTTCGCTTTGAAGATGTCCGTCTTTTCGCAGTGGAATACAACTTTGCCTTTCGGCAGGTCAAGCAGGTATTCAAGCCGGTCGTCCCAGATACCTTCCCAGAAAGGAGTCGAAAGGTATCCCATTTCGATATTGTATTCAATACATTCTTTCAATTCAGGCCAGTAGAATTTCTCGAACTGTTCTATAGACATAAACCCGTCCGAGCCCCGGTGCAAAGGCATGCCGGCCCGCCTGGGATTGCCCCTGGGATCAGGGACAGCTGGAGTGCACTGGTCTTTCCACCATTGCTTTACCCTGGCGCAGGCTTCGAGGAGTTTGTCTGGCTGACGGTACATGTCCAGAAAGATTCCCCTCATACCTCGCAATTTATCCGAGATAGTATCGAAAGGAGTAAACATGATCGAGCGACCTCCGAATCCCTGCGCCGGAAAGCCGAGTTTTGCCATCTCGGCGGCAAATTCTGCGTTTTCCGCTCTTACCCGTTCCTGTTCCTTCATAGCTTCATCGAGCTTCTGGCCTATATACTTGAACTCCGGTGATACGAGTGTACCGGCAAGTCCCTGGAGCAGGCCGAGGTTGCCGAAGATCATGTTCCTCAGCGGGTCTATCTTAGGCAGAGGGGCAAGCAGACCGTAAATTCGGGGAAGATAATACCGAAGTACAAAATCGGAAGGATCGTCGAGAAACAGGTCATATTCATCCGCTTTCATGTATTCGGCTTCAGAGAACTGCATGGACAGGTTGTCCGAGAGAGTACCGCCTGGCCACTTGTACTGCTTCTCGTCGATTAGTTCCAGGAATATACCGGATACACCTCCGAAGAACATGCTGTTATCCGGCTCGAGGTCCAGCAGCATTTTCTTACAGGCTTCCCGGTATCCTGCCTGGTCGTAATATTCGGCGGAAGCTTTCAGTCCGGCATATTTCGCCGCGAAAGCCCCCGTCTGCACCGTTACCGGTACCCGGTCGGGCACTTTAAGTTCCAGGGCATCTCTTACCCTCTTTTCTCGTTCCGTGACAATTTCTTCAATGGTCTTGCCATGTCTTTTTTCAATCTCATCGACCAGTTTCTGGGTCTCATCCGGGTTTTGGGTCATTCTTGTTAATCTCCTTTTATCGGATAAGTAATAAAATTATTATATTGAATGTACGTAAGGAATGACAAGAAAGCTGTGTGGACAAACGATGCATAGATTATTGCACCTCCGCAATACACCGCCTGGAAGGGCGAGGGATGAAGATTATCCTGCGACTTTTCGAAGGCGTATCAAGTTCATGATTTTCTGTTAAGAATGCGTTCAAGTATCGTCTCTTAATGGCATGGAACGGTTACGGGATCGGGCAAGGAGTCGGGG
>CAZBQL010000003.1:45698-47269 GCA_964493985.1 uncultured Dehalococcoidales bacterium | reverse complement strand
GATTATGAATTTAAAATGGCAATCCGGGTTATATCCGGATTGCCATTTAATAGATACCTGTAAAAAGAGTTTAGATTAAGAACAGTAGAATGGTAACTAATAACTATCTCTTAAAATCTTACCGGTCTCTTTATCTTTCCAGTAACCCCGCTGCTGTATCGGCCAGTTGAAACTGATAGCTCCGGGGTTGGGACATTCGTTGACACAACAGCCGCCGTACCAGCATTCATCGGGGTGCAGTATAACCGGCGGTTTTCCTTCCACAGGATTCGGTATGAACACATCTACCTGGCAGACTTCCACACAGGTATTACACCCGTTACAGATATCGGAATTAAAGATTACCGGCGTGTTCGGGGTGACTATATTTGGTAAAGCATATATCTCTTTCTGAGTCATAATTGTCCTCCTTATTTACCTTGATAAACTCCGGCGTAGTCCCTGTTATGTGCCTCGTAATTAGTTTTTAAATCGCCAAAATAATCAACGGGCAATTCATCCACTTTTACCTGGTTATTCTCCAGCTTGACGGTCAGGAACTTGTTCCATTCCGGCGGGTCTATCTCGGGATAATCAATCCGGAAGAAGTTCAGCACCCGGCTGCTGGCTTTACGTGCCAGAGACGCGTTCAGGATTATTCGACCGTGAGTTAGCATACTGAGATCCTCAATGCTTCGCATCAACTTGTGTGGATCAAGGGCATAGAGCCTGGGGACAAACACCTCTTCAATCTCCTGTAAAGCTCCCAGGCCCATATTGAGAAGGGTTTCATTCTTATAATCGCTGCAGAAATACTGCATGGCGCGGGAAATACCGGCGTGCAGTTCTTTCCAATCGACGCCGTCGCTGCGTTTTATCGGTGCATAAACACGTGTTTTTTCAAGGGTGACCTGGTCTCTGGAAACCGGTGTCTGGTCGACCTGGCTGGCGTAGGCGGCGGCTTTACGACCGGCATACCTGCCCGTCGAGGCTGCCCAGCTATGGTCACCGGCGGAGTACATTTGCGAACCGCCGATGTACAGACCATCCAGAGTGGACTTCAGGTCCCAGTCTACTAAGGGGCCTCCGCGACCGGCGGTACGCCAGTGCGAATGGCTGGTGCCTTCGATGAAAGTATAGTTCATGAGAAGATGCTTGTCCGGATTAAAACCTGCCCTCTCGTAGGTGTTGGTGATATTCCTGGTGGTCGATTCCTGGTCAAGCATCATCTTCCAGGTCACCCTGCGTTCTATCTCCGGCATGGCAGGGAAATCTCCGAAGAACGGGAGGGCATAGGTCCCGTCCCGGACGCCCCGGGCGATTTTTTCCATGTCCTCGGGTGAAGGCCGCATTGCTCCACCATCGGGCCAGCCCTGCAGTGGCCAGGGAAGCTTTTTACCGTTATTGTCCACGATCTGGATATTCTCGTAACTGGCATCTCCTGCCCCACCGTACCAGGTGTGATGGAAGCCGGTCCCAAGATTTCCCATTCCCGTACTTTCCATCAGAGTAAATCCTGCTCCGGCTTTCCATGCCATGGAAATACCGTCGCCGGTCATGGCACGCGAGCGGGGGAAGGTATTGTATCCGGC
>CAZBQL010000003.1:0-45598 GCA_964493985.1 uncultured Dehalococcoidales bacterium | reverse complement strand
CCGCCGATGACCAGGACATCAGTCTCGATTTCCTGCTCATCATCGTAGCGTATCGGATAGGGCCAGGAGGGCACTTTTCCATTATTCTCAAGTAAATCATGCCATTTGGTCATTTTTAACCTCCTGCATTATTAAATCTTGTAAGATTCAGGTCGTCTATGATTTTATATCATTTTTTAAAACATAACCAGATAGGGAATATTGTAAAAATATCCGGTCAGGCTTTCGGATATTTGGCCGAAGGCCTTTAACAGTGAAAGAAGATTTGATGTTACCCCGTCAGTTTGATCGGTATAGTGCCGTCTTTCTGCTTTTCAAGGTTCCGGATAAGGTCGATTATTTCCTCGACTTTTTCGGAGGGAAGGGGGTTGATGGCGAAGGGAGCGCATTCGCGGAATTTTTTGGCGCAGTCATCGTAGGTCATCGGGTTGCCGACGCTGCCGAGGAAATTTTCCACGTATTCGGAGTACTCCATGCCGTCATTCATTGTGATAACAAGCTTGCCCGGTGATACACCGTGCCTGGTCCAGCTGTCCTCGAGCACGCCGGAGACTTTCCGGGCAACTTTCAGGATGTTTTCTCTTTTTATCGTCTCGGCGGTAAAATCTTCAAGGGTGATTTTTCCCCTGACAAGGGCAACGCCTACGCAATACGGCACACTGAACTGGGCGTCGACGATAGTCCTGGGAGCCTGCTTTATCTCGAGAGGCCGGCACAGACCGTAGCCAGACTGGCCGCCGATGGCTGTTATCTTTTTAATTTCATCCACATTGATGTTATGTTTTTGTCTCAGAGAAAGAGCCGCATCGTAAAAAGGATGTCCAAACCCGCAGCATGGATAAGGCTTATCGCCTATCTCCACTCCGAGGTATTTTTCTCCAAGTCCGTCAGTCAATATCTTAGGATCGTAATCTCCCTTGATGTAAACGTTATACAGGCCGCCGAAGCCGTCTCTGCCTTCTAAGCTGCTTCTCTCCCCGGTGATTCCTCTCTCAGCCATCAGGGCGGCTGTGACACCGGCCTTGGCAGCGAATCCCGGCCCCATTCTCTTGGCAAGGGCGCCGTCACCGACGCCGGTCGCCGCGCCGCCGCACTGGTGGTAGGCAAGGCCGATTGCATTTATCATCCCTTCTTCATCGAGCCGCATCACCTTCGAAGCTGTGGCCGCAGCCGTAATGTAGCCGAAAAGGGTGGTCGGATGCCAACCGGCACCGAGTGCGGTACTTCCCGGTCTGCTTGCTAACCCCAGCCTGGAATCGAAGTCCTGTCCGAGGGCAACCGCTGCCAGGAGTTCTTTCCCGGTGACATCTCCCATTCTCTCGGCAACAGCGAAAACAGTTGAGATCAAGACGCAGCCGACGTGTACCAGCGATACCGGGTGGCCGTCATCATAGTCGAGAGCATGTATCATCGAGCCATTGACCTGGGCGGCGTTATCCGCGGGAACTTTTATCCCGTAGCCGATAATCGTGCTTTGAGGAGTACCTCCCAACTCTTTTGCCATATCGACCAGTTCGCCGATGCCCGGCTTGGTCGTTCCGCCAAGCGCGGTAGCCAGGCTATCGACAATCTCTGTTTTCGCTGCGGTAATGGCAGCTTCAGGAATGTCCTCATATTTCGTGTAAACGATGTGTTTTACCAGGTCGAATACTACATCCATTTTCTTACCTCCGCTTATTTTTCCTTGCGGACTGTTTTTATCACGCCGGCATTTTCCATTTCGGCGATCTTTTCAGGCGTATACCCGAGTTCGGCCAGAATCTTCTCAGTATGTTCACCGAGAAGGGGTGAAGGCCCCTGGGGATTTGCCGGTGTTTTCTTCAGCTTGATCGGATTTCCAAGCATCTTTATCTCTCCGCGTACCGGGTGAGTGGTAGCGTATATCATTTCATTGGCTTCGATCTGCGGGTGGGCGCAGAGTTCTTCGTAGGTCAGGCAGGGATCGCATCGCATCTTGTTTTCCCTGAACAGTGCCGCCCATTCCGCCCTCGTTTTTTTACTGAACGCTTCATCGAGCACCTGGTTCATTTCTTCTATGTGCTTTCTCCTGACCTTGTCATTCTCGAACCTGGGATCGGTCGCCATATCGTCTATCTCCAGCACTTTACAGAATTTTGGCCAGAGAGGATCGGAGCCGAATATGGTAAATACGTCGCCGTCCTTTGCTTTGAATGGTCCGAACGGAGGTGCCGTACCGCCGCCACCGCCTTCTTCTCTCCTCTCGCCGCTACGCCCCATCCTGTCCATCAGGTATCCGGCAAGGCCGGAAAACTGCAGGTACATAGCAGCGCTGAGGTTGTTCAGAGCAACATACTGACCCTCACCGGTTTTTTCGCGGACATAGAGGGCAGTCATTATGGCGTAGGCAGTCAACATTCCGCAGGTATTATCCACCATACCCAGAGCGGTCATCAACGGCCTGTTGCCTGGATGGACTCCTTCGGCAATCATGCCGGACATCGCCTGGCTCCACATATCGCCGCCGGCGCGGTGGGCGACCGGTCCGGTCTCGCCATACCCGGTAACGGAGCAGTAGATGATGTCAGGTTTTATCTTCTTGACTTCATCGTAACCGAGCCCCAGTCTGTCCATGACTCCGGGTCGGAAACTTTCCAGGATAACATCGGTATCCTTGATTAACTTCAATATTACCTCTTTGCCCGACTCGTCCCGGGTGTCTATGGCAAGGTCTTCCTTGCCCCGGTTAAGGGCGACCCAGGATGAGGTGTCGAGAGCGTCTTTCGCCAGCTTTTCGGCGATCACGTCGTCCATTCCGGCAGGCAGTCCCAGTCGCTGGGGTTCGCCCTGGATTCTTTCTACCTTAATGACCCTGGCGCCCATATCGGAAAGCATCGCCCCTCCCAGCGGAGCGGCAATTGCAATACTGAAGTCCAGGACCTTAATACCATCCAACGGAGCAGTCATTTCACTACCTCCTTCGCAGTCTATCAAATTAAGCAGTAATCAGTTCGACGAGTTCCCTGACGTCATTTACTTCTTCGAGTGTTTCGACCAGTTCCACAACTCTGTCTATATTCTTCTCCGGGATCGGTCTGGCGGCAAACGAAGCACAGTCGCGGAATTTACGTTCATAATCACCGAAAGGTCTTACTCCGCTTTGAGCCATCGGACTGCCGGTCGGTTCAGAGTAAACCTTTCCGTCCTTCATCTTTATCTCTACCTTCAGTGGACTCGGTTTACCCCTTTCCATTTTCGCTTCTGTCTCGGTCAGGCGGATCTTGCCTGCAATATCGAGAATATCCCGGCTTACGATAGCTTCTTCGTTAAATTCTCCGATTCCGGCGCGACCCCTGGCGATGGTCGCAGCTACTGCCCAGGGTACACTGAACTGGGAATCGACCGGATTCCTGGGACGACTCCTGACATCAAGCGGAACACAGAGTACATCCGCTTTCTGGCATATAATATTTACTTCCTCGATGTCTTCCGGTTTGATATCATCATTACCTAAAATAGAAAGGGTCGCGTTGACGAAACCATGAGTACCGGCGCAGCAGGGGAAAGGTTTCATAGCGACACTTATTCCCTCGTACCGTTTTCCGATATCTTCCAGCAGCATTTCGGGTGTCACGCTGCCGCGATGGTAAAGGAGATAGAGACCATCTTCTCCCTGGAAGATGTTCGGCGCTCCGGTAATCCCTTTCTCTGCCATCAGTGCGGCCATCATACCTCCCCTCGAGGAGAAACCGGGCCCCATTCGCTTGGTTAGTGCTCCGTCCAGCACGCACTGTCCGTTTCCGGCGCACTGGTGGTAAGCGATACCGAGAGCATTGACTGTCGTTTCTTCATCGAGTCCCAGTAAACGTGCCGAAACCCCGGCGGCAGCCAGATAGCCGTAAACGGCGGTCAGGTGGAAACCGGCGCCGGGCTGTGTCTTTCCCGTCATGTGGTCCTTTACTTCCTGAGGAACGTTTTCCCTGAGCCACTGGAAAGTTCGTCCCAGGCGGCACATCATGTCCACGCCGAGGGCGACAGATGTCAGCATTTCCCTGCCGCTCAGTCCGCCCTGTCTTTCGGCAAGGGCAAGTACTGTAGGTACTATCGGTACCGAAGGATGAGTCGGTCCCGAGCCGGTGTCATCGTAATCGAGAGCGTGGCACATAGTGGCATTTACCTGCACTGCGTTGGGTGCCGGAAGTTTCGTGCCGTAACAGAACACAGTGCTTTCTTCCTTACCGCCCCATTCGGTGTAAAGGTCCAGCAGTTCCTTCACGCCGGCCTTGCCGGAACCTCCGAGAGCAACTCCCATAATATCCAGGATTTCTCTCCTGGTCATTTCCACGGCGTCTTTTGGTATATCCTCGAATTTAGCGTTAACGAAGTTTTTTGCAAAGCCATAAGAAGCATCCATTATCTGCCTCCATATTTTGATTCTATTAAGGAACGACCGGCAATTTTATCCTGCTATTCGAATACTCCCTGTGCCATCAGGTTGACGAATTCTTCATCGGACATGCCGAGTAATTCCGAGCATATATACTGAGTATGTTCGCCGATAAGAGGGCTGGGTCGGTATGGTCGCGCAGGAGTCTCGGACATAATAAAACTCTGGCCGAGGTGAGTAAATTCTCCCATCTCCGGGTGATCCATCTTCCAGTACATTCCACGCGCGTTAAGCTGCGGATCGATGTACATATCAGCGGTGTTCTTGACTACTCCGGCAGGAACTCCGGCTGCCTGAAGCTGCTCCATGACATCTTCGGGCGTGCGGTCTACCGTCCACTGGCTTATCAGGCTGTTCAATTCTTCTTCATTCTTTTTTCTGTTCAGGAGGGTATTGAACCGTGGATCTTCAGCCATCTCCGGCTTTCCCATTTCACGGCAGAGGGTTATCCATTCCTCATCGTCGAAAACGGCGATAGTGCACCAGCGGTCGTCTCCCTGGCACTGGTAAACGCCGTGCGGGGCAGCGTATTCAGACGCGTTGCCTATGCGCTGCGGTTCTCTGCCGTTCGCCGCGTAATCAAGTACTCCCGGCGCTACGAAATAAACCGCCGTCTCGAACTGGGAGAAATCAAGCAGTTGTCCTTCGCCGGTCTTGTCACGGTGGTCCAGGGCGGCGATCACTGCCGCCGTGGCGAAACGAGGGCTGATGCAGTCGGTATAAGCAGATACGCCTACCGGGAGAGGTTCCCTTCCCGGCCAGCCGATATAATTCGGCAGACCGGCGATAGGCACCAGCACCATGCCGAACGCCGGCATACGGTGATAGGGCCCCCACGAGCCGTAACCACTCTGACGCAGCATAATTATGTCGTCTCTTTCCTTTTTCAGCGTCTCGTAGTCAAGTCCCCATTTTTCCATATTGCCGGGTGTATAGTTTTCCATGAATACATCGCATTTCAGAGCAAGTCGCCTGGCAACATCTCTGGCTTCGGGAAGCTCCATGTTGAGGGTAATACTATGGATGTTCGTGTTGTAGTAATTGAAATAACCCCCCATGTTCAGACTGGGTACATTTCCCTTGTATGGCCCCGAAACTCTCAACGTGCAGGGACGTTTGGTGGTCTCCACCCTTATAACGATTGCCCCGTGGTCGGCGAAAAATTTCATTGTGAGTGGACCGACTACCGCCCAGCAGAATGCCAGTACGGTCAGTCCGCTGAAAACATCATCTTTCTTTTCTGTACTCATTCTGTCTCTACCCCTATATAATTCCGGCCTGTTTCAGTATAATCATTTCATTGTCCGATAATCCCAGACCGGAGTAGATTTCCTTGTTATGCTCGCCGATAAGCGGCGCCCGGAACCTGGTTGAGAAATCCTCCTCCGAGGATTGCACGAACTGGCGGGGGTATGGGAGTGTGACTCCAAGTTCGGGATGTTCGATATCTTTCCAGAAACCCCGACCATTCAGACCTTCGTCATTGATCAGATCTTTCATGCTGGACAGCGGACCGATGGATATTTGTCTCGGTACGGCTCCTGCCATCAGTTCCTTGCTGGTGTGAATTTTGAAAAACGCACCAATAGCTTCCTGGATTTCCGTCATCTCTTCTCTGGAGACGGAGAACATATCGAAATTGTCCCAGTCCTTACCAAGCAGGTATTCGGTAGCCATTCCCTCGGTGTCCATCCATTCTGTGAGAGACCTGAGAAGTTTGGCACCCTGCTTGCCGCCGATCACGTTAAAGAATACGTAACTGTCCTTGCATGGCCAGACCTGTCTCTGGCCGACATCCTTACTCATCCCAGTACGGAAAGCTCCGGCACGCTTGAGTATACCGCCATTAAGTTCATACATCGGTATGGCGTTGGCCTGGAACCATCCGGCGCTTTGCTGGAGTGAGACGTCGACAAGCTGTCCTTTCCCCGTTTTCTTCCGGTGGTAATATGCCATCAGGCAGCCGACAGCCGCATCAGCCCCGGCGTGAAGGCTGGCCTGGGGCATACTTATGTGCAAAGGGGCTTCGTCACGCTCTCCTGTCTGGTACATCGTACCTGTCATTCCCATAACTACAAGGTCGGAGTCCTTGTAATCCCGATAGGGACCTTCCAGGCCGAACGGTGTGATAGATGCCCAGATAATAGCCTCTTTCATTTTTTTCATATCGGAGTATCCGATACCGAGTCCGTCCATATATCCCGGCTTGAATGATTCTACGACGATATCGGCAGATTCGATCAATTTTCTAAACAGTTCTCTGCCGTCGCTTTCTTTAAGGTTGAGCGTTACACCTCTCTTATTCGAATTATAGGCGAACCAGTAAAGGTTCTTTTCAGGATCGGGAATATCGTGGTAGAAACTCCCGATATTGCGTGACGGGTCACCTCCCGGCGGCTCAATTTTTATAACGTCGGCTCCAAGGTCGCCGAGAATCTTACCGCACAGGAAGCCCTTTTCATCGGTCAGGTCCAGTACCCGGCAATTATTCATCATATTTTATATCTCCGGTTCCTGTATTTTACAGACGTTTTAGGTACTTCTTCGCTATGTTCAGCGCTTTTTCCGGCTCAACCTGGCTGAGCAACCCGATAGCGAAGAGTATATAGTCTTCGTCCAGGTAAAAGTCTGGTTTCTTCGGTTTAAGTGAGAAACCTTCTTCTTCACGGAACAGGACTCCTTCCAGGATCTCCCTCGGGTTTCTGGAGAAAATGATAGGACCTCCTGTCCCTATTACGGTGTTTATTCCGGTTAAGTCCTTACCGTGCTGTATCAGTTTTTCTCCGGTAGGCGTATTGATAACCTCGATCTTTCCGGCGTGTCTGTCCATAGCAACCCGTACCATGACTGCCGCCAACATACTGTGGCAGGCGAACTCCTCTTCAGTCTCCGGGAGTTTACCTTCGTGGAATTTTTTTATGGTATTCTCAAAACCAGGAGGTAGTTTTTCTCCTTCCAGGAATTCCAGCAGGGTATCGAGGTTGTGCTTGATACCAAGGTCGCCTTCCACTGTCCGTTTCTGGTAAGGTTCAGGCAGCCCGACGACTACGGTATTGCCCTGGTTGGGAAGTCCTTTCGCGATCGAGTGGACATCAGTGGTCGCACCGCCGGGATCGATTACTATTAACTCACCCATTCCCGGAACACCGTCGCATCCTTCGGCAATCAACTTTGCCGCTTCAAGAACGGCTGAAGGCGTGGGCATAATGACATCCTTGATGATGGACTTGGCACGGGCTATGCCTTTGGCTTCGATGATGTTCTTCATAAAAAGCTCCCTGATCTCTTTGTTACAGGGAGTAACATCAAGGACTCCTATCTCAGGCATCACGTTGCTGGTAAAAATGACATTTTTACCGTTACCGGCAAAGACCGACCGTATTTCGTCGTACGTTGTCTTATTACCGGCGACTATTATGTTGGTGATGGCATTGCTGCTCCGGGAAAACATCCTGGCGTTGTGTATGATAACTTCTTCATCTCCGCCATCAGTTCCACCGGAAATAAGCAGGATATCCGGAGCGGCAGCTTCGATCTCCCTTATCTCCTGTTCGGTAAGCTTATAAGAGTAGCATTTAGTGACCTTGGCTCCGGCGCCGAGAGCGGCATGATTGGCCGCTTTGCTGGTGTAGTCCGGGACAAACCCTGCGCAGACCATACGCAGGCCTCCGGCCGCACTGCTGCAGGCTAAAGCTTCTTTCTTTTCAAGGTCGCTTATGCCGGTAGTCTCTGCTATCTGCTTCAGGGCTTTATCCAGGGCCAGGGTAATATCGGTGTCTACCGTAGACGGCATACGGACCAGAGAAACAATTTCTTCCTTTTCAAGATTAATCGCGACGACTTTGGTATACGTGCTGCCGAAGTCGATAAAAAGTCTGATACTATCCACTTGGTTAAACCTTCCTGCGGTATATGTTTGCTACGTCCTGCCTTTTGCTTTCAGATCGGTCCTCAGGTCTTCTATAGCCGCATCAAGGTCCGCTTCAGGCGGGTACACTCTGTCAAAACCAAGCGCCTTGAATTTCTTTTCATCGTCTTCAAAATTTGATCTTCCCAGTCCCAGAATACCGCCGATATACAGCAGGACGTCGCTAAGCCCGGCTTCTTTGCGTTTTTCATCGAAACCTTTAAGATCGAGATCGGCCATACCATATAATGAGCTCATCAATATAGCATCGGCTTTTGTTTCCTGGGCTACCTTTATGAATTCCTCCGGTGATACCTGTATCCCCAGGGCAACTACATTAAACCCGGCATCCTTTAGAGCGCGGGATAAAATCTTGGTGCCAATTACATGCGAATCGGACCCTACAGTCCCTGTAATAATAGTTGGTGCGTTTTCCATAATTACTCCTTCTGCTTCAATCGTACTTGGTATGTTGAATTAGTCGTTATAGGGGGGCAGCCCAACCATTTTACCTTTGCTTAAACTCCACAGGTCGCTGACAGCGGTATAGTAATCGACTTTCTTTCCTTCAATCGCCTCTCTTTCCGCTATCTTGGCGCGGTGGAAGTCCTTGATCTCTTCGGGAATGGGGAGATTACCGAATTCCAGGTAACGGCATGCTCCTCTTGCATCCCTGACGCCCAGTACTTCATCCTTGATGGTAATATTTGGACTCCAGGGTGAGTCGAGTACTCCCGATTCAACGGCTTTTACCGTGCCTTCCGCGATATCGCCGTCACCGAGGTCGAGGATTTTGTCCATAATTGCCTTGACCTCTATTTCGGTGATTCTCTCTTCTTCCTCGACACCCTTGATATCTATTTCAATTTTCTGTTCTCTTATTACATCGAATATCCATTTCGCGGCCCGGTAGCTCATCTCGTGAGTTTCGGTAGTTGGAATACCTGCGCCTTCATCGATGCTTCTCAGGTCCACGGCATTTGTTTTAGCAAGTGCACCGACCATAGCTACGTAGCACAGGTAGGCAAACGCTCCACCCAGGTGCCTGGCGACAGGGAATAAAGGGGTCTGTGCCGGACAGCAGCCGGTTATCATGCAGTCCTCGTACCCGAATTTGTCCAGGTACTCCCGTATCAGTCTCGGAGCGAGTCGTATCCAGGCGGTATCCTGGGTCATGTTCCCCATGCAGTGTACCAGCGGATAAAGGGCTTTCTGTCCCTGTGCCGCTGACGTGACAGCCTCGATTATCAGACCGACGATGCCCACTGTCAGGGGGAATGGCGCGCCCGGCAGCCATCCATGAAGGTCGGTACAAAGAATAACACCCCGGTCAGCGTACCAGCCTACCGTACTCATGCGTGACTGGGCATTTTTAACAAGGTCTCTTATCGAGACATTCTTGGCATAACTCCCGAAGTGCAGGAATCCGATTCCGCCGCCGCCGGTCGTCATTCCGGCTGCAATAGCGTAATCGCCACCAGCCGCTCTCGGGCTGAGCGCAGCATCAACATTCTCAATTATCTTACGTACGTCCTTCAACGGGTAATGATAAATCGGGAACCCGTTCAGCAGCGGTTTTTTGGTTTTCTCGACTTCCTTCATTATTTCCGCCACTTTTTCATGCTGTCCGGTTCGCGTGTAGCTGTCGGTGGTAACCGGGATGAGCACTACTCCGGCGTCTCGCATCGACTGGCAGAGTTTGATCATATCTTCGAGTACCGGCGTTCCCGCTCTGGGGAATACGCTCATCTTCCCGTCTTCTTCGAGCTTTTTCATCACCTTCCACCAGACTTTACTGTCAGGTAGACTTTTCTGATAGGCCACAGCTTCCTCGAAATCAACGTCCTTACCATGGGGAAGTCTATCAAGCTCCTCCCGCCTTCTCTTCATCAGCAGCTCTTCATCAACCCGTTTGTTTTCCAGTTTTTTCTCGTTCATGTACTATCCTTTCTCTACGTTACTGATGATTTCCAAAACGGATTTCTGATCTAAATTCCCGATACCAGATGGTATCGTATCAAGAGGATACACCTCTCTAAAAACCGATGTCAAGAAAATCTAATCTGGAATCAGTTCAACGCCCTGCTATTTCTGGTATTTGGGGGCAATAGTGGCATGAAGGAACATTATCGGTTTGTCCACTCGAACGAAATTGAGAGGACAGTGTATCGTGTTTTTCGGTATATAGATAACGGTCGGTTTGGTGATTATGTGTTTTTCCTGTTCTTCTCCGAAGGAGAATTCTATTTCAGCACCTAGGTCCTCCATATTGTCCGGACCACCGCAAAAGATGACGTACATATCGAATTCGTGAGAATGAGGTTCAGCTTCCATCAGGTTCGGCTGGGTAACATATATAGCAAACATTGAAAAGTCAGACTGAAAATCGTCTTCACCCGAGAAGTTGAAGACCGGTCCGAAAGGGGGATATTGAATACTATGTTCTTTTATATATTTTCCGTACCTGGTTTCAGACATTAAATATACCTCCTTTGTGTATTTGTTTCGGGACCGCGGACGATTTTATATATTATGCCCGGTCTCCAGACCGTCTTTGATCGCGTCCACGATAAGTCTTGGCTCTCTGCAGTCACCGACCATATATACCTCCGGGACTATACCCTTAAGTTTGTCAGCCAGTTCGGTATTGGTGGTGAGGGGAAGAGCGGTAACTATTGTGTCGGCTTCGAGCGTTTGCCGTTTACCATCCCTGTCAACCAGTGTCAGACCTTTGTCCGTGATTTCCTCGTACTTAACTCCGGTCAGCATTTTTACTCCCTT
Organism: uncultured Dehalococcoidales bacterium; assembly: GCA_964493985.1. GTDB lineage: Bacteria > Chloroflexota > Dehalococcoidia > Dehalococcoidales > UBA2162 > MGML01. The sequence goes on along the minus strand of CAZBQL010000003.1, from coordinate 34,505 downwards.
TTTTTCGAACCATATGAGAAGTTGCTGCCTGAGGTGCATAATCATACCGGCTCCAATGAATTCTCCAGTATCTATGATGGTAACATGCCTGCCTCTTTTTACCAGGAATTCAGATAGTTCAGCACCTTGAATTTCACCTCCGAGAACAATAACGCGCTGTCCTATTGGAAGGTAATATTTTGTCAGCTTTCTCAGCAGACCCGGACCGAGGAACCTGAGATAGGTTTTGAGTTTCTTATGTATTTCTCCGCCTTTGACGACAATAGGCTTATCGATGCCGGGAATATCCGGTACAGTGGCAAGTCCACCTGTCGCGACAATCACTGCATCCGGTTTCAACAGTTGTATAGCAGCGACATCTATTTCTATACCCAGATGCACATCGACTCCCAATTCCTTAAGCTGGTTCTTGAAGTAGCGAACGAAATCCGGAAGCGGTTCTATTTCGGTCCCTTTCACCAGTGCTGCCATCGGAATCATCCCCCCAAGTTTGTACTGGCTGTCGTACAGGCTCACTTTATGACCTCTTGTCGCGGCAATCCTGGCAGCTTCCATTCCCGCCGGTCCTCCACCGATCACTACCACGTTTTTTTTCTTTTCCGGTTTCTGATGTGACCACAGGTTATCTGTGCCAAGCGCACCGTTTATCCGGCATCTCTTGACTCCTCCGGCATCGATACAGGTATCGCAGGCGGTACAAACTGCAATATCCTGCAATCTTCCTGAAGCTACTTTGTTTGGAAGTTCGGGGTCTGCCAGGAGACGCCTGGTCATAACGATGAAGTCGGCTTCACCGTTTTTGAGGGCTTGTTCACCGAGTTCCGGACCCATCCTGCCTACGACCATGAGTGGAATGGTCAAGATTTTTTTAAGTCCTGCGGAAAGGGTCATATTGGCTCCTTTGCCCCAGTACTTGCGGTTGTATTCCGGAGGGAATTCTTCAAGCGGTACCGGTGGTTCAGGGTAGAAAATAGCCTCAGTCATAAATGACGAGGTATGCCGTCCGAGCCAGTGAGACCTTACCTGTATAGCATCGACTCCCGCATCATCCAGTATCCTGGCGATTTTACGGCTGTATTCGGGTGTCATGCAAGCCTGGTTATCGATATTCATTACCTGGCCGATCTCGATGCCATTGATAGTAACGGCTACCGGATAATCACTACCGACACGTTTTTTCATTTCTCGTACTATCTGTACCAGGAAACGGGCCCTGTTTTCCGGGTTTCCCCCGTATTCATCGGTCCTCCTGTTCCAGTAAGGCGAGAGGAAGTTGTGGAGAAGGTGGCTGCTGCCGGCATTTATATCGATACCGTCGAACCCGGCTTTTTCGGCTCTGACTGCAGCGTTGGCAAACTTGTTTATAATTTCTTCTATCTCAGCGACGGATAATTCCCTGGGCGGTTCGTTGTGAAAATCCAGCGGAGAATTGAGAGTGGTTGGTGACGAACCTATGGGTGGGCCGGGAATTATCGGGGTCGGTCCCCACATCGACTGCCACGGACCGTCGTGGTTCATCTGCATGAAGGTAGGGCAGTCGTATTTATGTATAACATCGACGAGTTTCTTCAGACCGGGTATATATTTATCATCGTCGATGCGGTAACGCCTGTTCCAGCGTCTCCCATAAGGATAGTCGATTGTAGGAGATTCGACTACCAGTAAGCCCACACCACCCCTGGCAAGGGCTTCGTAGAATGCCATCATGTTTTCAGGAACATCGGTTTCATCCTCGTGCCAGTAAAGCATCGCAGCCCCGGATTTAACCATCCTGTTCCTGGTTCTCACCTTGCCGATATACCCCGGTTCCAACAGTCTTTCGTAATTCTTGCTAGACGCCATTGACATTCACCTTTCCAGCCTCTTCGTGGCTGCCTTCCATTGAAAGATGTTCCAGGAATCAATTAATCAGTTGGATTGTCCGGACCAAACAGTTGGTAGAACTCTTTCTGCCCTTCTGGCAGGGTTTCCCAGAAGAAAAGTATCTTTTTTATCTTAATGTCCTTGTTTTCATCAAGGGCTAACTGGTAATGCGCCAGTGCGCTCTTCTTTATTGCAATTTCGTCCTTTTTAGTATCGACAACTTCCATCCTGAAGAGAGCAACAAAGACCGCTCTTCTTTCATCGATGGTTATATCATCCGGTATCAGTCTTTCGTACCATTTAGGGTGATTCTTTGCCGTCTGGATAAACTGGCCGGCACTCCAGAATCCGCCTTCGGGTCCGCCGATTCCGGCAATGTAAGGAATGAACCGTAAGTCCGGTGCGAAGTACTTATGCATTGCATCCGCTGTCTCCGGAAACTGCCCGACTGTGCTGTAAGTATTGAAATACTCCTTTACAAATGCCTGTATGTTCTCATAGGTAAGCTCCATAAATCATTCCTCCTTACTATTTTGAAACATAGTAACCCGAATCGGCTACCTGGTTACAATTATCACTGGTAGTTCAGGGATTACGTCCCGGAATGAAAGACGACGGTATATCGGATAAGCCTAAATTTACAGATAACTGCACTCGGTGTCAAATTCTTTTCAAGTGATAATGAAGATATAGCCGGAAGAATAGATATAGGTTAGGGTCTAATATTATAAATTGACAAAAAGGAGACAGAGACATATATTAGCCAAAATGTATCTATTTACACACAGGAGTAAGTTGAGATGGAAAACCAGTTTTCTGGAAAAGTAGCACTGGTGACAGGCGGAGCTTCCGGAATAGGCAGAGGTGTAGCCCTGATGTTTGCCGGCAGAGGCGCGAAGGTCATGGTTTCTACCGATTCGAACATTCAGGGGGGAGAAGAGACGGTCGAAATGATAAACAAGTCCGGTGGCGAAGGGATGTTTATTAAATGCGATGTTACCAAAGCACTTGATGTCGAAAATATGATCAATAAAACCGTTGAAACCTATGGATCTCTTGATTATGCCTTTAACAATGCCGGAGTCGGTCCTGACGGAAAACGATTGCCCGTCGTAAACATAGTTGATTGCTCAGAAGAAATCTGGGATAAAACCGTAGATGTGAACCTGAAAGGCGTTTTTCTCTGCATGAAATATGAGATACGGCAGATGATAAAACAGGGGCACGGCGCTATTGTCAACACATCTTCAGCCGGCGCTTTTAAACCATTAGCCGGATTCGCGGCTTATGATGCCAGTAAATTGGGATTACACGGACTCAGTAAAGCCGCGGCGCTCGAGTGCGCTCCTTTCAATATCCGGGTCAATGTTATCTGCCCCGCGCCTACCGAGAGAACACAGCTTTTCGAGAACCTGACAGATGCTAATCCCGGTATGAAAGACGGTATGAAGAATGTAATTCCTCTGAAACGTGTCGCTACGCCTGAGGACATGGGAGAAGCGGTACTCTGGCTTTGTTCGGATGCGGCTTCATTCATTACGGGGCACATTATGCCGGTTGACGGTGGAATGACGTAAAAATCCATTAAGGATCATCCGGAAACATATTGGTTTCAGCGTGATGTTTGTGTTATCATAACGCCGTTTAGAGGTGTTTTCGCCATGAATTCGGCCTGTCATTGCTGCGGCAGACGAATTCAGGCATCGAATGAAATTCATATACCAGTTAAGAGAGGAGGGATAAAAATGGCTGAAAAACCTGTTGGGGGGTATGCGGGAAAATTACTCAGGGTTGACCTTGGCAGGCGAGAGTTAAGCGAAGAAACAGTTGATGCCAAGACGCTGCGGGAATGCCTTGGAGGAAACGGACTTGGCGCGAAATACCTGTATGAAGAGGTGCCTCCCGGTGTGGAGTGGTCTGATCCTGAAAACCGACTGTTTTTCTTTGCGGGTCCTATGGGAGGGACCAGGGTAAGCGGTTCGGGGACTTTCTCCATAATCAGTAAAGGTCCCATGACGAATATGGCAGGGGCTTCACAGGCGAACGGATATTTCGGAGCTTTCCTGAAGTTTTCTGGTTATGACGGAATAATTTTCCAGGGCAAGTCGGACGATTGGGTCTATCTGCATGTTCATGACGGAAAAGCAGAGCTTCGCGATGCGAAACACCTGGTGGGTAAACATACCAGGGAAACGGAGGATGCCATCAAAGAAGGTATCGAGGGGCAGAGCAGTGTCTATTGTATCGGCCCGGCCGGTGAGAACCTGGTGCGGTTTGCCGGAATCATCGGCGACCACGGACATGCCGCCGCCCATAACGGGCTAGGTGCTGTAATGGGCTCGAAGAAGTTAAAAGCTGTGGTAGCTGAACGTGGTAAAGGGACGGTACCGGTTGCGGATCCGGACCGTTTGTCCGAACAGGCTAAAGAGCTTGTCGAAAATGCCATGAAGATGGATTCTACTCTGTCCGAATGGGGAACGGCGTTTATATTTCCGAGGATAATTCATGGTGGGGCGCTGCCAATTAAAAACTATACGACCAATCTCTTCCCTGAAGCTGAGAAATTTGGCGGCGAATGGCTGCGTACCCATTTTAAGGCGACGCCGACAACCTGCTGGGCCTGTCGAATCGCTCATTGCCGGGAGACAGAAGTAACTGAAGGTCCTTACGCAGGATTTATCGGTGAAGAGCCGGAATACGAAGGTCTTGCCGCTATGGCTTCGGTAATAGGTCAGACCGACCCGGGTGCCGCCGTAATGCTGGGCAACATGGTGGACTGGCTTGGTTTCGATATTAACGAATCGGGTTATCTTATCGGCTGGATAATGGAGTGCTATGATAAGGGATACCTGAAGAAGGAAGACCTTGACGGCATTGAGATGAAATGGGGAGATGCTGAAGCTACACTGGCTATGCTGAAGAAGATAGCCGCTCGTGATGGATGCGGTGACCTGTTTGCTGAAGGAGTGAAAAAGGCTTCGGAGAAAGTCGGTGGTGAAGCTGCGAACTGTGCCATATATGCTAACAAAGGAGCAACCCCGCGCGGCCACGACCACAGGGCACGGTGGTCGGAACTTATAGATACCTGTTTCTCCAATACCGGCACGGTGGAATTAAGCGGCGGTTTTCCTCATCCGGAACAGATAGGAGTCGAGATGTCAAAGGACCCGTTCGATGCGATAGCGGTCTCGACTCAGAATGCCCGGATGAACGGGAGACGGCAGTTCGAAGATTCTCTTGGGATTTGTTTCATGGGTGCCCAGGACCTGCAGAAACTGGTTGATTGTCTTAATTCGATAACCGGATGGGATTTCGATATCTGGGAGGCACTGGATGTTGGTTTCCGTACCATCAACCGGCTTCGAGTTTTTAATTTCCGCCACGGACTTACCAAAGAAGTAGAGTCGCCTTCGGTCCGTTATGGTTCGACGCCTGTCGATGGACCGGCTGCAGGCAAGTCAATAATGCCATACTGGGATGACCTACGCCGCAATTATTACGAGAAAATGGGCTGGGAACCTGAGACGGGTAAACCGACAAAGGAGACCCTGGAACGTTACGGCCTTGGTGAGTTATTCTCAGAATTGTAATTTTACATAATACTATATTAAGAGGGAGTACCATAATGAAAAGTCTTGATGGTAAGGTTGCTCTGGTAACCGGAGCGGGAAGCATCAGGGGGATGGGCCGTGCCGTGGCCAAGCGGCTGGCCGGAGAAAGCGCTAACGTCGTGGTCGTCGATCAGATGATGGCACCGAAAAGTATCTGGCCCGGTGAAGAAAACTGGCGCGGCTTGGAAGAAGTGGTAGAGGAAATTCAGGCACGAGGGCAGCAGGGCCTTGCCCTGGTGGGAGATATTAGTAAAAGCGAGGATGTCGATAACATAGTCGCGAAAGCATTGGAGAAGTTCGGCACAATAGATATACTGGCACACTGCGCCGCGATCCGCGGTCCGGTAGGTCCGCATATCGTCGAACTCGATGAAGCCATATGGAGAAAAGTCATCGACGTCAATCTCACGGGTAGCTTCCTTATCTCGAAAGCAGTTGCTAAAACGATGATTCCCAATCCCGAGGGTAAGAAGATCGTGATAATTGCCTCGGTTGCGGGGACGTTCGGTGCTCCGGGTAGCAGCAGCTACTGCGCTTCCAAGTACGGCACGATCGGTCTGGCAAAGACACTGGCGCTGGAGCTGGCGCAGTACAAGATCAATGTAAACGCTATAAACCCGGATACTATCAGCACGAACCTGGTCGATGAGAGAATCGTTGCTGCTGCTGAAAGAGAAGGTATCCCCGTCCAGGAGTTTTTAAAGAGAAGAGCCGAATCACCACCTCCGGCCGGAGGGCCGAACATCCCCCTGGGAAGGCACGGCGATCCTGCTGAAGTAGCTGACCTGGTATATTTCCTGGTCTCTGACCAGTCCAGTTATATCACCGGGCAGACGATCAATATCGACGGCGGGGCTCATTAAGGTACAGGAGAAGAGAAATGGAATTATTAAAAGGTAAGACCTGTCTCGTAACCGGAGCGGGAAGTATAAGAGGTATGGGACGTGCTATTTCGGTGCGATTCGGCAGCGAGGGAGCGAATGTCGTTGCTGTCGACCGGGAAATGGCTCCGAAAAGTATCTGGCCGGGTGAAGAGGACTGGCGTGGCCTGGAAGCCGTCGTGGAAGAAGTGGAAGCCGCCGGAGGAAAAGGCCTGGCTGTCGTCGGCGATATCAGCAGCAGCCAGGATGTCGATAATGTGGTAGCGAAAGCTCTCGAAACGTTCGGCAAGATAGATATTTTCATCCAGTGTGTCGGCATCCGCGGTCCGATGGCTACTCCTATCGTCGACCTGGATGAAGCAACCTGGAGAAAACTTATCGATATCAACCTGACCGGACCGTTCCTGCTGGCTAAGGCGGTAGGAAAAACCATGATTCCTAACCCCGAAGGTAAGAAGATAGTCTTTATCGCCTCGCTGGCAGGTTCGCGTGGTTACGTCGGCAGCGCAGCCTATTGCGCTTCGAAACACGGCATTATCGGACTGGCAAAGACCCTGGCGCTTGAACTGGCTCAGTACAAGATCAATGTCAATATCATCAGTCCAGGCGCGTTCGATACGAACTTGAGAGATGAGTCTATTGCCGAAAGAGCGCGCTCTCAGGGCATGACTGTTGCCGAAATGCTCAAAAAACAGGCGGAAGCCGGACCGCCGAAAGGCGGCGGCGGACCGCAGATACCGCTGGGCAGGATGGGAACGCCACAGGATATAGCCGACCTGGTCATGTTCCTCGTTACAGATAAGTCCAGCTACATCACCGCCCAGGAGATACGGATAGATGGCGGGGCGGAGTAATTACAGGCTATAATATAAAGGGCGGTGCATGTTCACCGCCCTTCGTTTTCAGGTTTATACCGAAAGACTAGCCCATCTGGTTGCCGCGTTCTTTCCAAGTGGAACCTCTCTCGAAACCGATGACTTCTCTTACAAGGCAGTCCTTGACTATGGGGGCTGCTTTAAGTATGACGCCGGTGCAGACCCCACCGAGTGCCAGTGTCAGTTCGCCTTCAGGAATTAGTCCGCTCTTAACGGCAAGGACGGTACACCCCACGCAGACACGCATACCCTGGCTGAATATGGTCAGGAGGGACATGTCTTCTCCGGCATCGATGTCCAGAGGGCGCAGGTGATCGGGAATACCGAATGGTTTTAAAAGGTCCCTTCTCGTGGCATTAGTACCGGTCAGGTTCAGCGGTTCACCCAGGATCAGGTCGTCATTCAGGTAACGGACCTTAATTCCTTCCGCTTCCAGTTCTTCCTTGATTGGATCAGTAATGGTAACGTATGTTTCTGTTATACCCTGGGCAAGCTGTTCCTCTTTTCGTTTTTTCACTTCAGGGCTGTCATTAGGGCGTACGATGATAGGCATCGTTCCCTTTGCGGGAGAATGAGGTGACGGGTTGGTAACGGCGATGACGTTAAGGTCTTTTCTCCCCTTAATCTCTTCACGGAACTTATTGAGGGTATAGCCGCTGGACCAGACAACGACGACGTTCTTGATGCCCATGTCATCCATTCGTTGTGTGGCGAATTTCACCATCTCATCGGTGTTTTTCCGGTCCATACCGTCGAAGTACATTATTTCTTTAATCGTACCCATTTTCTATTCCTTTCAAATGTGTATTTAAACTTCTCTCTAGATCCATCCGACCATGAGAGGTGAGTGACGCTCGGGATTGACATAGATGGCGTTTAAAGGACAGTCGAGTTCACAGTAGTCACAGCAGTTACATTCTTCCGGATACACTATGACGGCTTTCTTGGTCTGCTTGTCTATCCTGATAACGTCGGTAGCGCAGCTATTGACACAAATTCCGCAGCCATCACATAATTCCTGGTCTATTTTTTCTATCGTCATTTTTTTACCTTCCAGTTATATTATTTTCTATGTGACAGTTAGTAATTATTTCCGGTATTGTTCCGGCAACCATTCATTCGGTACCGGTTGTTTCCAGAGTTTCATCTTGCCGTTTTCCTGCTTTATCTTTGTCCAGGCAAGCCAGCCAGGATTATCTGTTTCCGGGAAATCTTCCCTGTAATGTCCTCCCCTGGACTCTTCTCTGAAAAGACAGGACCTGAGTGCAAGTTCGGAACCGAGTATCATGTTCTTGACCTCGTGGGCAAGACGCAGTTCATGAGGATCGGTAGCGTAAAGCTGGGGTGCAAAATGGTCTCGGAAAAACTCTACCATCGTTAACGCTGCCTGCAGACGGTCGCCACGCTGAATCATGAGAACATAGTATGGTGTCATCGTATTAAGTAACAGCTGGGTTATCCACCTGGGATCGAAACCACTTTTATTTTCGTACGGCTCGAGCATGGATTTTGTTGCCCTGGCTATTTCGGCATCGTCAATCATGTAGTCTTTGAGATTTGCGATATAGTCGGCTGCGCCTTTAGATGCCCTGTTGCCCATTATAAACCCGGTAGGGATACCGCCGAATCCAGCTCCTCTGATACTCAGGGTGTCACCGGCAGCATAAAGCCCTGTTACGGTTGTGGCGCAATATAAATCCGCCGGCCATAATCCGGCGCCTACGACGCAGTCCTGACCGCCGGTTATCTTGTGCTTACCGCGATTGCGCGGATCAAAATTGATCCTGGCACTTTCCATACCGTCCGAGTTCTGCTGTCTCTGCCAGACTCTCTCTATTTCTTCGTCGGTTGCGGCATCGAGGTCATGGTATATCGGGCCTTTACCATCATGAAAAGCCAGGTCTACCTCAAATCCTGTTTCAAATCCGTAGGGGATTACGTTACCTTCTGCATCGATAAACCGACGATAAATGGCGCGTGCAGCTCTTCCACCTCTCCACGACGGGTACGCGGCATTGCCGTGATGCGATCCATGCATATCGCCGCCGGTAAGTTCGGCGCCGACCCTGTAAGCCATCGCGTGGCCGTCACCGGTCATATTATGGGTTTCCGCTCCGACCGTCCTTAACGACCAGCTTCCGGTGCAGAGGATGGTTGCTTTTGCCTTGAAGACCAACGTCTCCAGTTCTTCCATTGGGAAGCCGACGGCTCCGACAACCCTTCCGTTATTCATAAGAAGGTCGGTAACGGTGATTCTGTCCATTATATTAACACCGACTTCAAGGGCTTTTTCTCTCAGAGGGGGTGGTACTCCTCTCCTGATGATTCGCGCGGCGTTGAAAGGACTGTCTATACCCTTGGGAACAAACATTCCCTCTTCTTCGTTTTCCACAGGGAAGGGAACTCCCCAGGAGTGGAGCGTCTTAAATGCATCCCACGATTCTTTGATACAGATTTCAACCCAGTTGCGGTCACTTACTCCACTTTCTGTGAACATCTTATAGACTTGTTCATAGTTGTCTCCATGTTCCTCGCTGAAGAATGAAAAACGCATACCTGCTGCTGCCGTGGTACCTGATTTACCCACGTAGGCCTTATCTACAAGGGTAACATTAAGTCCCTGCTCTTTAGATTTTATCGCAGCGGTACATCCGGCCACCCCTCCGCCAAGAACCAGTATATCAGTCTCGATAACCGTTTCTTTTGCCATAAGACTTCCTCCTTAAAATAAATCGGTTTACTTACCAAAGTATTATTTACCCGTCACTCTAACATATATCTTGACCGTGTATTTTTCGCAACTCGCCCAGGTAATTCGGGTCGAACCAGCCGGCTTTTTGTTCCTCTATCAGGTCGACCCTTGTTGGTCGTCCTCTGGGAAAGTGGGGGTGTCCGCCGATTATTTTGTTTTCGACCAGTTTCTTTATCTCAGTTTCTGACATCTCCAGTAAAGTACCAAACACGTAATTATCATCCTGGGCGAAACGCGGAGCGCGTTCCGGCGTGAAACTCTCAGCTTCGCTGAACTTCGCCGGCATCTGACCGGGTATGGGTCTCTTCCCGATTCCGTTACCATGGTCTATCAAATTAAAAAACCCCCGTTCCACAAGATGGGGATCGGTGTTTATCTCTTTCATGTTAAGAGCAGCTCCGGCGGGGACTCCGGCTTCCTGCATCATTTTCATTATTTCTATGTGCTCATGCCCGATGGTCCATTCTTCGACGTACCTGTCGAGTTCCTCCCTGTTAAGCAGTCTTTGTTTCAAGGTGGAAAACTTCTCATATTTTGTCCACGCAGGATTTCCTATCACCTCGCAGAATTTTTGCCACTGCTCTTCGTTTTCTACAGCTATGTTTATCCAACTGTCTTCGCTGCTGCACCGGTAGCATCCATGAGGTGCGCAGGTCGGGTGGTTGTTGCCGGTCCGTTCCGGCATTGTACCGGTCTGAGTATATTCGGTGAGAACGTCGCCGATGTGGCAGGCAACAGCTTCACGCCCGGAAAGGTCTACATACTGGCCTTCTCCCGTCTGCATACGATAGAACAGCGCTGTCATCAAGGCAGCCGCGGCGTTGGCTCCGGTTACCCAGTCTCCGTAGGCACAGCCTGAAAGTAAAGGAGGTTCTTCCGGGAAACCGGTGATATGTGTTAGTCCACTCATCCCTTCCATTCCGGGCACGTACATATAGAAATCCCGCAGTGGTCCGTAATGCCCGAGACCGCTTATCGATACCATAATAATATCGGATTTTATCTTTTTCAGTTCTTCGTAATTCAATCCCCAGTTGTCCATTACCCTGGGTGAGTAGTTTTCAATGACGGCGTCACTTATCTTGGCCAGCCTCTTGAAGATTTCTCTTCCTTCCTCGCTGCCGAGGTTGAGCGATATTCCCTTTTTCCCGGCGTTCAAGGTATGGAAAATACAGCCCCTGTTCCACGGATCTTCTCCGGGCTCGTTTTCCGGATAAACATTAGCTCTAGTAAAAACGTCTGCCCGCTGGATCGACTCTATTTTAATAACTTCGGCACCCAGTTCAGCTAATATCTCGGTTGAGACCGGTCCGGCGAACACCATGGTCAGGTCAAGTATCCTGATTCCATCCAGTAATTTGTATGCCATATTTATCCAGACTTATATTATGCCTTTCTTCTTCAGTTCCGAAAGCTTTTCTTCATCATAGTCGATTCTTCCGAATATCTCGTTGTTGTGCTCTCCGAGTAATGGGGCTCTGCCTGCCTGCCATGGCGAACCGTTTAACTTTGCGGGAGCGCCGGGGTACTTCACATTGCCCATAACCGGATGTTCTGCTTCTGCGAAAAATTCACGGGCTTTTATCTGTTCGTCGTTCATCACTTCTTCCGGGTTCAGCACCGGGGTAAAAGCCAGTCTCAATTCCTGGGCTGCTCTGGTCACTTCCCATTTACCGCGATCTTTAAGCCACGGGGTCATCAGTTCGTCGAGTTTATCAGGATTTGCCATGCGGGTCCGCGTATCGGCTAAAAGCGGATCGTCCTGTAATTCGGGTCGTTCTATCAGGAACGCGATATTCGGGGCGCCACCTACTCCCGGAGTAAGACTAATCCACCCGTCTTTGCAGGGCACGCTATAGCCGATAGGATAACCGTGTATCGCGAACGGGCTGGTCCTCCGGCTGAGTCCCAGGTACGAGTATTCGGCTACATGCCCCATGAGGGTACTGGCGACACATTCCATTGCCGATATGTCTATTGATGTACCTTTTTCAGTTTTGTCTCGGTTTATCAGCGCACTGACGGTAGCGATATAACTGAGAAGACCGGTCGAGTATTCAGCCTGATAGCCGCCTTCGACTACCGGCCTGTCCATCGGTCTTGTGCCGGGTCGCTGGGTATACATTGCGCCTCCGCAAGCATATACGGTGAAGTTGGTAGCTTTATAGTCGCGATAAGGGCCTGTCTGGCCGTAAGCTGATATGGAGGTAAGTATCATTTTCGAATTCAGTTCCTTAAGTATTTCTTGTGTAAGTCCGAGTTCCGCCAATTGCCCGGGCCCGAAGCTCTCAACCAGGACAGAGGAGTCTTTAATCAATTTCTTGAGTATCTCCAGACCTTCGTCACTCCATATATCGAGAGTAATGCTTTTTTTGTTGGTATTGAGGTAGAAAAAGGTCCCGCTGCGCTCAAGTTCCTGCGTTTTACCGGTCGATTTATCGGTGCTTCTCGTCCGGTCTCCGGTACCGGGTTTTTCGATTTTTATGACTTCGGCACCGAAATCAGCGAGTAACTTGGTACAATAAGGACCTGCTATCCCTTCAGTTAAATCCAGGACCTTCAGATTCTCGAAAGCCTGTTTACCCATAATCATCGTTCCTGTTTTAAGGTATAGTATCGCAGCTCGATTCGTGCGTAACGGCGTTATTCACTAAATTGAAAAGAATGATGTGAAATAAGCCTGCTTGAATATGTGAAATAGACTACTGTATAATTTCCTTGTTTGTCAAATAGTCTTTAACTGACTTTCATGAAATAGTTCTGAACTAATACCTTGAGAATCGTAAATACCATTGAATTTTGACCGGTTACATAACAAAGCCGAATCCGGAAGTGGTTTCTTCGGCGATAAAAGCTGTACCAGGATTTTTATCAGTGCGTTTGGTGATAACCCGACTTTACGGGATATCTCAAACGCTTTTTCTGCCCGGACAGAGAAGAATGGCATCAGGGCGGAAATTATCATCGCCGGTCCTTCGGGATACTACGATCTTGAACCAATAGTCGCAGTGGACAAGCCTGACCAGCCTACGGTCCTGTTCCGAAATGTTACCGCTGAAATTGTCAGGAACATCGTTGAGGAATTCATCGCGAATGACAGGCCTGTCGGAGATATTACGCTTGGCAGCATCGGCGATGAGAGAATCGATGGTATAGCGGATATAAACGAACTGCCTCTGTTTTCATTGCAGAACAGGATGGCTTTGAGAAACTGCGGTAGAATAGACCCGGGAAAAATCGATCATTATATCCTGGTCGGTAAAGGCTTTTCCGGCCTGGCGAAGGTCCTGGATATGAGCCAGACCGAGGTTATCTCTGAACTAAGGAAATCAGGTTTAAGAGGTAAGGGCGGAAGTGACTACAACACCGCCGATAAATGGCAAACCTGTAATGACGCACCGGGCGATGAAAAATATGTGGTCTGCAATGCCGTGGATGATGATTCGTATTCGCAAACGGCACGACTGCTGCTGGAAAGCGATCCTTATTCAGTGCTGGAAGGAATGCTTATCGCGGCATATACGGTCGGAGCGTCGCAGTGTTATGTTTGCTTTAACTCGAGGAATCCCGGAACTCCCAAGCGGGTAGCAAAAGCCCTGGAACAGATGACGGAGTACGGGCTTATCGGGGGAAATATACTCGATTCCGGGTTTTCCTGTACTATCAATATACATGAAGAAGTCGATTCACTAGTTTCAGGTGAAGAGACAGCCCTTATTCGTTCGATTGAGGGAAAGCAGCCCATGCCTTATCTGAAAACGGTCGATCCTGCTGTCAGCGGAATCGATGGGAAGCCGACGCTGGTTAATAATCTGGAGACTCTGGCTTGTGTTTCTGCGATTTTTCAGAATAGTGCTGAATGGTATGCCGGGACAGGTACGGAACGGAGTCCCGGGACTAAAATAATAACGATTTCAGGTGACGCAGCACACAAATATACCGTTGAAGTACCTTTCGGGACTACTTTGGACAGTGTGGTCAACGATATAGGTGGTGGTACTTCCAGCGGAAAGGCTGTGAAAGCGGTCCGGTTCGGAGGACCGACAGGTAGATTTTTCGATGTTGATTCTCTCGATACCTGTATCGATTTTAAATCAATAAAAGAAGCCGGAGCGATACTCGGATCAGGCGTTGTTAAGGTCTACGATGACAGTATATGTGCCGTCGAAACTCTGAGAGATCTCGTTGATTACCTTCATGATCAGTCCTGCGGAAAATGCGTATTCTGCCGTGAAGGAAGTCTCCAGATATCTGAAATATTAAAAGATATTTCGGAAAATAACAGCAGACCGGGAGACCTTGACCTGGTAACGGAACTCTGTGAAGCGATGAAAGAAGGCTCGATCTGCGGTCTGGGTATGAACATACCAAACCCGGTATTAAGCAGTATAAATCTGTTCAGTAGCGATTACGACACCCATATCCACGGTAAGAAATGTCCTGCCGGTCAGCCGAAATAGAAAGTAGAAACAGTATTATGGACACCGTAACAATCAATATCGATGGACGTGTTATCGATGCGCAGACAGGGAGTACGGTTCTCCAGGCAGCACTCGATGCCGGAATTTACATTCCTCACCTGTGTTATCATCCGGACCTGGAACCTATCGGAGCCTGCCGTCTCTGCATCATCGAGATAGATGGAATGGAAGGTCTGCCGACGTCCTGTTCTACCCCTGTTTCGGACGGTATGATTATCAGGACAACATCGGAGAAGATTACCCGGCGCAGGCGGCTGGCTATGGAATTACTGCTGGCCGGACATCCCCAGGACTGCGATACATGTAATAAATATCTGAACTGCGAGCTCCAGGCACTCAAGCAGTATATTATCAAGGATGAGTTAAAAGTCAGACTCCGTACCAAGCTGCTTCCTATCACCCGAAGTAATCCTCTCTTCCTCCACGAACCTGATAAGTGTGTCGTCTGCGGTCGTTGCGTAAGGGCGTGCCAGGACCTGCGGGGAGTCGGAGTTCTTTTCTATAAAAAAGGAAACAGGGAGACCTACACGGGAACCGCAGCCGACCTTCCACTTTCTGACGCCGGGTGCCGGTTCTGCGGTGCCTGCGCCGAAGTATGCCCTACCGGAGCGATACAGGATAAAGAAGCGGCAGGCACGGGTAGGAAACGGAGAGTGGCTCTCATACCATGCCGGTATACCTGCCCCGCTGAGATAGATGTTCCACGTTACATTCGTTTTATCCGGGAAGGTAACTACCCGGCGGCTGCTGCCGTGATAAGGGAGAAAGTCCCGTTTCCCGAGGTACTTGGATATGTATGCAACAGTCCCTGCGAAGATGTCTGCCGCAGGGGAGAAGTCAATGAAGTTATCTCTATCAAGGAATTGAAACGGTTTGCCGCTGCGAATGACGAAGAAAATACCTGGCAGGAAAATTCAGTGAGAAAACCGGATACGGGAAAAAAGGTTGCCATTATCGGTTCAGGCCCGGCTGGTCTGACTGCGGCGTACTACCTTGCAAACCAGGGGCATGCCGTGACGGTATATGAATCCCAGCCGCTTGCCGGAGGTATGATGCGGTTCGGCATTCCCGAATACCGTCTTCCGAAAGATATACTCGGTAAAGAGATAGAGGTTATCAGGAACAAAGGTGTTGAAATCATAACGGACACTTACATAGAGTCGACCGAGAAACTCCTTGGTGAAGGATACGATGCTGTGCTTGCGGCGATAGGTACTCACCGGGGCCAGACACTGCCGATACCGGGCGCTGATAGTGAAGGAGTTATCATCGGGATCGAGATGCTCAGGGACGTGAGTCTTGGTAAGAGCGTGAGTATCGGGAAGAAAGTCGTTGTACTGGGCGGCGGTAATGTTGCTTTTGACTGCGCCCGGGTCGCGAGAAGACTGGGAGGAGAACTGGTGCAGATCGCCTGCCTGGAGTGCCGCGAGGACATGCCGGCTACCGAAGATGAGATAAAGCAGGCTGAGGAAGAAGGAATAATAGTCCATCCTTCACGAACCTCTACCAGGATTATTACGGAAAATGGAGTGGTAAAGGGAGTCGAATTCCTTGAAGTCGAATCATTCAGTTTCGATGAAAACAAGAAAGCCGTTATCGAAGTACGGGAAAATTCCCACGTTACTCTTGAAGCCGATACCGTGATCTTTGCTATAGGTCAGCGCCCCGTGATACCCGAAGGATTCGGAGTTGACATAATGGATAATGGTCATATTCAGCTCGACCCGTTTACACAGACTGCCGGAAGAGAAGGAGTGTTTGCATCCGGAGATGCCGTTCACGGTACGGCGACTGTTATCCAGGCTGTCACCTCCGGTAGAAAAGTTGCGATTGCTATTGATAAATATCTTGGTGGAAGCGGAATCATCAATGAAAAACTGGCGCCGGCAGAAGAACCGGAAACATGTCTCGGCCCGATGGAAGGTTTCGCGTATTTACCGCGATGCCAGGAAACCTATGTACCTGCGCAGGAGCGACTCGGGAATTTTCGCAAGATTGTTAAAGATATCGATAGAGAAACTGCGAATAGCGAATCCGAACGCTGCCTGCAATGTGACCTGAGATTGAAGATTAAATCCGTTGAGTTCTGGAGCAGTTACACCCAGTAAGCGCCGCCTGACTTGAGATATTTTGTACTGTTTCTGCTAGAATATTTGAGTTGAATAATTGGAAGAGCTGCTCTTTACTTAATGAGGGAGGACACTAATGAGTGACATACCATCACAAGCCGATGTTGTGGTAATAGGTAGTGGAGTCTCAGGATTAACGGCGGCCCTATCCGCTGCTGAAGCAGGAAAGAAAGTTATAATCTTCGAAAAATTAAAATCTCTCGGCGGTACCTCTAACTTTTTCAAGGGCACATTTGCCGTAGAAAGTCGTTATCAGAAAGAAAGATACATTACATTCGGTAAAGATGAAGCCTTCAGGGATATCGTTGAATACAGCCACTGGCGGGCTAATCCCCGCCTGGTCAGGGCGATCGTTAACGAGTCCGGATCGACGATAGACTGGCTCGAAGAACAGGGAGTTGAGTTCATCGAGTTAACTATAAATATGCCGAAAGCTCCCGAAACATATCATCTTATCAAGGGAGAAGGCGCTGCTGTGGTTAAGACCCTCGTCACTAGGGCACAGGAAAAGGGTATTAGCATCAAGACCGGAGTACCGGTTACGAAGATTATCAGAAGTGGCGACCGTATAGCCGGGGTTGTGGTCGAGGGAGAGGAAGACGATGTCCAGGTAGCTGCCAGATCTGTGGTCATTGCCAGCGGCGGGTATATCAATAATAAGGAATGGGTAAAGAAATACACCGGCTTCGACCTGATGCAGAATCTCCTGCCTGTAGGAAATATTGAAAAGAACGGGGACGGCATCCGGATGGCTTTCGAACTCGGTGCAGCCGAGGAAGGTATCGGTACCGTAGAGCTTTTTCGCATCGGCCCTTCACGCCAGGAACTGGGGGCCGGCGGGCGTGTCAGCGTGGCGGTTATCCAGCCCGATCTCTGGGTCAACCAGGCTGGAGAACGATTCTGTGACGAGGGAATCACTTTCTTCGATACATCCGAGGGTAATGCCAACGCAAGGCAAAGAGAAGGATATACATATTCCATTTTCGATGACGGAGTGATCAAACGCATGGCCGAGGACGGAATCGATAAAGGGATTACTCCGGATACTTTGCCCGGTCAGAAAATAGATATTACAGAAGACCTGAAGGTCGCCCTGCAAAATCCTTCGGATGACCTGTGCTCCGCCGACTCGATAGAGGCACTGGCCGGTATGATAGGCATTGATCCTGGCGTGCTGAAAGCGACGTTCAACGAATATAATGCCTGCTGCGCTAAAGGCTATGACGATATATTCAATAAGAATCGGCGATATCTCAGGCCTTTGACGGGACCCAGGTATTATGCTGCAAAAGCGAATACCGTATGTCTCGGAACTATGGGAGGTATCAAGGTTAGTCATAAACTTGAAGTGATAGATAAACACGATAAGGTAATACCCGGCCTTTATGCCGCAGGATATGATGCCGGCGGAATGTATGGTCAGGACTATGGCATGCACATTACTTCCGGTCTTTCTTCTGCTTTCGCCATGAATTCCGGTCGTATCGCCGGAAAAAGTGCATCAGCATACATAGACCAGTAAAAAAACTCTAACTTCAAAGTATTTTACCTGCCTGAGGCTGCCAGGCTGTTAGAACGGAGGCATTTCTTGACGACTCCGAAACCAGTAAAAGAAGGGCAGAAACCGGCACTCGATTATATATTTCATCCAAGGTCGATAGCGGTCGCCGGGGTTTCCGCCGAAACAAAGGGGACTGGTATTGCCAACAGCTATATCACTCGTTTTGAAGCTGCAGGTTTCAAGGGCAAGATCTATGCAGTTAATCCATCGGGCGGCGAAGCTATGGGAAGGAAGATATATCGCAGTCTGAAGGATATCCCCGGGCCGGTAGACTTTGTTGTATCCGCTATTCCTGCCAGGCATACACCGCAGTTGGTCTCCGACTGTGTAGAAAAAGGTGTCAAGCTGCTTCACCTGTTTACCGCCGGTTTCAGCGAGCTGGGTGATGAAGAAGGAAAAGCCCTGGAGGCGGAGATACTCTCCATAGCCCGGCAGTCCGGAATAAGGATGACGGGTCCGAACGGAATGGGTATTTACTGCCCGAAGAGCGGTCTTACGTTCGACGAAGGTTTTACGAAGAAATCCGGGAACGTGGGCTGGATAGCTCAGAGCGGTCGAAACGGGACGTATGTTGTACGAGACGCAACCATGCGCGGCGTTTATTTCAGCAAGGCTCTCAGCTACGGAAACGCCTCCGACTTAAACGAGTGTGATTTTATCGAGTATTTCAGCGAAGACCCGGATACGGAGATAATTGCCGCCTACATAGAGGGAGTAAAGGACGGACAACGATTTTTCAAAGTGCTTAAAGAGGCGGCTGCTGTAAAACCGGTTATCATCTTTAAGGCTGGACATACGGAGGCCGGTTCAAGAGGCGCGGCATCTCATACAGCGTCTATCGCCGGATCAAGTGTAGTCTGGAATGCCGCGCTGAGACAGGCCGGGGCTATTCAGGTATACAGCCTTGAAGAACTTGTGGATATGATTTTGCTTTTCAACTTCCTCTCTCTACCGGTAGGTCGTAATATTTCAATAGTCGGCTTCGGCGGCGGCGCCGGAATTCAGGCCGCCGATGCCTGTACCGAACAGGGAATGAGAGTACCCTTAGCTCCCCAGGCACTGCAGGATAAACTGGCGGAGATCTGTGGTGGTCGCGCCGGAAGTATATTTAAAAATCCGTTCGATCTCTGGCCGAGAGCAGGCTCGAAAGGAACATCTGCGGCAATAGAGAGTATCTCCGGCTGGGAGAAGACGGATCTTCTACTGGTGCATATACAGTTCGACCTGACTCCGTCGATACGGCATATAATGTATAAGCCGTACCTTGATACTTTGAAAAAACTTGCGCCGGAGATCAAGCATAAGACCGTAGTAGTTCTTGATTTTATTCTATCGGCAGAGGCCAAGAAACTTTCGCTCGAAGTCCAGTCCATACTTGCGAAGGAAGGATTCGCTGTATTCCCTTCGGTTAACCGTGCTGCTCTCGCCCTTGGACGATACATTGAGTACCATGAAAGGAGATAACCGGCGGGAAATTTATTTTATCTGGGTGGAAATGTTAAAATATACATCTGCTGAAATATTAGATCCATTATCGGCGATTTGATAGAGAAAGGAGCGAAGAGATGGATTTTTCTCTTACACCTGAAGAAGAGGCCTTTAAGAAAGAGGTGAATGACTGGCTGGACGAAAACATGAAAGACCTGCCTGACTGGTATGTCAGGAATGACGGTTCGGGACCTGAGCCGGAATCGGAAGAAAGTCTGGCGTTCAGCCGCGAATGGCACAAGAAACTTTATAAAGCCGGATACGTCGGGATTGCCTGGCCGAAAGAATACGGCGGTCGCGGCGCTACCCTGATGGAGCAGGTTATCTTCAACGAAGAAATGGCAAAACGCCGTGCTCCGATGGGAGCTGGAGGTCTGGGAGTCGGCTGGGCAGGACCGACGATAATAGCAGCCGGTACCGAGGAGCAGAAGAAACGATTTCTCCCGAAGATACTCAGTGGGGAAGAGGTCTGGTGCCAGGGATTTTCCGAGCCGGGAGCGGGTTCGGACCTGAAGAATATCCAGACAAGAGCCGTCGAAGACGGTGACTACTATGTGGTTAACGGACAGAAAGTGTGGACAACAGGCGGGATGAGAGCCGACTGGGCCATCCTTTTAGCGAGGACGAACTTCGATCCCGATATACCGAAACAACGAGGGATAAGTTACTTTCTTCTCGACATGCACGCTCCCGGAGTAACGGTCCGCCCCCTGAGAGAAATGACCGGCTATGCACTGTTCGGGGAAACATTCCTCGACGATGTGCGTATCCACAAGAGCCTGATGGTCGGTGAAAAGGACAGAGGTTTTTATATCTCAATGGGCACTCTTGAGTTCGAGAGATCGAATGCCAGCTCGGCTGTCGGCCTTCTGTCATCCATCAATGAACTTATCGTACTTGCCAGGAATATGCAGCGTAATACAGATCCTGTAACGCGGCAGAAGATAGCCCAGTTCTACATCGAAGCCAATGTTGCGAAATATATCGGACTGCGTGCTCTTACCCGTCAGCTCAGGGGCATGACACCGGGTCCTGAGAGCGCGGTAGGCAGTGCCCTGACGCAGGAAATGGGACAGCGAATGCAGGACTTTGCGATGTATCTCCAGGGACCCTACAGCAGGCTGGTCAGAGGATCCAAGTATGCGATAAAGAACGGAAGCTGGCAGAGGAGCTTCCTCAATTCGCGGGGAAATACTATCGCGACCGGTACCTCCGAGGTAAAGAGGAATATTATTGCACAGCGAACCTTGGGACTTCCCAGGTGGGTATAGAAAAGAGAGGAGTGACATCAAATGAATTTTGAACTTGATGAAGAACAGGTAATGCTTAAAACTTCAGCCCGTGATTTCCTGGAGAAAGAATGCCCCAAGGAACTGGTCAGGGAAATAATGGAAGACGATGAGAAAGCGTATTCTCCCGAGCTCTGGAAGAAGATGGCCGAACTGGGATGGCTGGGTCTGTCCTTCCCCGAAGAGTACGGTGGAGCCGATTTCACTTTCCTGGACCTGGCGGTGCTGCTGGAGGAATGCGGACGTGCCCTCGTTCCGGGTCCGCTGGTACCGACAGTTGTACATGTGGGGCATACCATTCTTGCAGCAGGCACCGAAGAACAGAAGAAAGACATACTGCCCAGGATGATAAACGGTGAGTTAATTCTGACTCTGGCATTCATGGAGGAAAATGGAAGCCTGGAAGCATCTGGCATGACGGTTAAAGCGGAAAAATCCGGTGACAATTATGTCATAAACGGTACCAAGCTGTTTGTACCGGATGCCAACGTAGCCGATTACATTCTCTGTGTCACCAGGACAACCGATGGTGCGAACAAGGAAGTAGGGATTACACTCTTCCTCGTTGATGCGAAATCAGAAGGTGTCCAGGTGGAAGTTCTTAAGACAATGACCGGAGAAAAGCTTTGCGAAGTGGTCTTTAATAACGTATCGGTTCCAGCGAAAAACGTAATAGGCGAAGTCGATAAGGGATGGCCGGTAGTCGAAAAAATGAAAAATGAAGCGGCGGTCGCCGAAGCAGCCTGGATGACGGGTGGAGCTCGCTGGGCACTCGATACAACGATAGATTATGCCAAGGAGAGAATTGCCTTCGAGAGGCCGATAGGGAGTTTTCAGGCAATCCAGCACAAACTCGCAAATATAGCCCTCGAGGTCGAAGGCTCGACATCGATAATGTATTACGCGGCCTGGGCGATAACAGAGAATACTCCGGATATAGCTATGGCTGCGTCAATGGCAAAATCCTGGTGTGGTGAAACGTATAAGCATGCCGTGTTCGATGGTGTCCAGATTCACGGCGGTATCGGTTTTACCTGGGACCATGATATGCATCTCTACTTCAAGAGAGCCAAAGCATGTGAGGTGAATTTCGGTGATAGTGATTACCATCGTGAAAAAGTTGCGAAATTACTTGAAATATAGCCGATGACAAAGTAAAACATCGGTTGATTGAAGTTTGACTTCATATATAACAAATTATAAAATCAGCGCACACTGCAATGAAATATCCTGGATTTTAAGGAGGTGATAATCTCTCCGGCGGGAATTATACAATTCCAAGCCGCAGGAAAAGAACAAGTTAGCCCATGAAGGGCAGATGTAGTTTAATAATAAACGTGGTCATTTTTTCCAACGAATAACTTCAGGAGAATGAAAAATGCCGATAGAATACGTCAAAGAAGGTCATGTAGCCACATTCACCATTAATAATCCGGAAGTGATGAACGCGCTGACTCCGACTCAGGTAGCCGAGTGGACAGACGCGTTGATAGACTTTCGTGATGATAAAAATCTGTGGGTAGGAATTGTAACCGGCGCCGGAGAAAAGGCTTTCTGTACAGGACTAAATCTAAGGAGTGCCGGTCAGACAGCCGGTGGTGGTCAAGCCAGGCCTATCCCGAAGGAGACACTAGTTCGCGGTCTCGAGTTGTACAAACCTCTCATCGCGGCAATCAACGGATATGCCCTGGGTGGAGGTCTTGAAATAGCCCTGGCCTGTGATATCAGGGTAGCGTCGGAGAATGCTCAGTTAGGGCTGACGGAAGTAACCCTGGGACTGTTACCTGGGTGGGGTGGTACTCAGCGATTGCCTCGTCTGGTACCATTTAGTGTGGCTGCGGAGATGATGATAATGGGGAGGCGTGTCAAAGCCGATGAAGCTCTCGCCATCAGGCTTGTACACGAAGTAGTACCGCTGGATAAACTGATGGAGACAGCGAGGGCACGTGCTGAGAAGATTGCCGGATCGGCTCCTTTGGCGGTACAGGGTGTGAAAGAGGCAATGCTAAGAGGTATAGAAATGAGTTTGGCAGATGGCCTTGCTCTCGAAAGCGAACTGGGCAGAAGAGTAAATTCGTCCAAAGATTTCGCCGAGGGTATGAAGGCGTTTGCCGAAAAAAGAAAACCGAACTATACGGGTGAATAAGCTGATTTTAAAATATTTAAAAGAAGGTAGATGAAATGGATTATGGTTTAAAGGGCAGAAATGCAATAGTCACAGGTACCGGACGCCAGGGAGCAATGGGACACACGATAGCGAAGACCCTGGCAGCAGAAGGCGCAAATATCGCATGCGTCGACGTTAATTACGAAGGCGCCCAGGAGATTGCTAAAGAACTCTCGGGGATGGGAGTTACCGCTAAAGCTTATAACGTTGACCAGAGTGAATACGAGCAGGTTAAAGAAGGCGCTGCAAAGATACTGGCTGAAATGGGACCAATTGATATTCTGGTCAATAATGCCGCTCTGCTTCGCGGCGGCGGACGCATCCAGAAAACTACCGTCGATGACTGGAAGAATCTTATCAGGATTGATCTTGACGGACCATGGTACTGGATAAGAGAACTATGGGACCAGATGGTTGAACGACAGTACGGACGTATCGTTAATATTTCCTCGATCGCCGGTGTTCAGGGCGGTTTCGGTCAGGCAAACTATTCAGCGGCTAAGGCAGGAGTTATCGCTCTTGCCAAGACGGCTGCCCTTGAAGGTGCACGATCCGGTATCACCGCCAATACCGTGACTCTCGGTGTCGTTGATACCAGCGGAGGTAGGATCCTGGAATCCGAGACATTCCAGCGAATCGTCGCTCAGGTAGCCATGCGAAAAATGGGTGAACCGATAGATGTCGCCACAACAGTTGCATTCCTGGTATCGGAACAATGCAAGTACATAACCGGCCAGAACATACATGTAATGGGTGGTCTTGACCTGTTCACATATTAGAATATAACGATTATAGCTGCGGAATCATATACTCCGCAGCTATATCGCGGTATATGATTTCCAGCGATGCATGATCGTCTGAGTTTTGTATACCGTTTTCAGTTATTATCGTTTGTTGGTTAATTATTGTCAGCAAACAGTTGAAGGGAGTTTACCGTATGGCAGAGGGAGACAACGTTTCAGGTATGCTCAGTCCTTATCGTGCCTTGGACCTGACCGATGAGAAGGGGCTTCTCTGTGGAAAGATGCTTGGGGACCTTGGGGCTGATGTAATAAAAATCGAGAAACCGGGTGGAGATTCTTCCCGCAATATCGGACCGTACTACCACGACGAGACTGATCCTGAAAAGAGCCTGTACTGGTTCTCATATAATACCAACAAGCGGGGGATAACCCTCGATATTGAGACCCCTCAAGGTAAGGAGATATTCAAGGAGCTGGTAAAAACCGCCGATGTAGTAATAGAGTCTTTTCCTCCGGGGTATATGAAAGAACAGGGACTTGGATACGATGAACTGGAGAAGATTAACAAAGACATAATCGTAGTCTCCATCACTCCTTACGGTCAAACCGGTCCTTATAAGGATTTCAAGTATTCGGATATTACTCTCTATGCTATGGGAGGGTATATGTCTTCCGTTGGAGATGCAGACAGACCTCCTGTACGGATAAGCCATCATTTTCAGACCTATCTCCACGGTGGGGGTCAGGCGGCTCAGGGAGTCCTTCTCGCTCTTTACCAGCGTGAGATGACCGGCGAAGGACAGTACATCGATGTGTCGATCCATGATTCAACCTCGAGAATCACCCCGGAAAGAGTGACGGCATTCTGGGACTTCAGCAAGAGAATTCAGCATCGTGGCGGCGGCAAGGCTATTCTTGGACGCATATGGGAATGTAAAGACGGGTATGTCTATGCAATGTACTGGGGAGGTACTGCCGGTAAGCGATGGAATGGCCCAATCGTAAAATGGATGGAGAGTGAAGGAGTTGCGACGGACTTTATAAAAGAGTTTAACTGGGAAGAGTTAAGTTTGATTCACACTCCGCCGGAAATATTAACAAAAATCGCCGAACCTACCCGGGAGCTTTTTATGCGGCACACCAAGGCAGAGCTACTGGAAGCTGCCCTTGTACATAATGCGCAGGTCTATCCCTTGAACAGTACCGCTGAGATAGCCAGCAACCGCCAGCTTGCATCAAGGGAGTACTGGGTTGAATTAGACCATCCCGAACTGGGGACAACAATCACTTATCCAGGTCCTTTCGCCAAAACTACGGAAGCTCCTCCTCGAATAACACGCCGTGCCCCGCTTATCGGCGAACACAATGAAGAAATTTATCAGGGTGAAATGGGATATTCGGAAGATAAATTCAGAGAATTGAACCAGGGCGGGATTATATAATGAAGCCAGATTCAGGAGAAGAGATATGTCGAAGAAGCTGCTTGACGGAGTAAAGATCTGTGATTTTTCACGCGTTATCGTCGGGCCACTGACGACCAAGCCCCTGTCCGATTATGGTGCCACGGTGGTTAGAATAGAAGGCAGGACCAACCTTGAGATTTTTAGGACCCAGGCGGCTGAACCGGACCTGGCCACGCAGTTTACACAATGGAATACCGGTAAGCTGGGTGTAACCTTGAAACTTAACGATCCCAGGGGTCGAGACATAGCCTTAAAGATTGCAGCCTGGGCTGATATTGTTGTGGAAAACTTCGCCGGTGGCGTGATTGAAAAACTGGGTCTGGGATATGAAGAAATCAAGAAAGTGAATCCGAATGTGATCATGCTGAGTTCCTGCATGCAGGGTCAAACCGGACCTTTTTCCCGTCACCCGGGATGGGGATTCCAGCTTTCGGCTCTCTCCGGCTTCAGCCATATCGCCGGCTGGCTGGACAGGCCCCCGCCTGAACTCGGAGTGTATACCGACTTCATTACACCTCATTATAATGTCTGCCTGCTTATCGGGGCACTGTTGTACCGGAAGCGTACCGGTAAGGGTATGTACATAGATACCGCCCAGTTCGAGACCGGTCTGCATTTTATATCGCCTTTAATCCTGGATTACTTTGTAAACAACCGAGTTGCCGAGCGAATGGGTAACCGTACTGATACTGCGTCTCCGCATAATGCTTTTCGTTGCAGGGATGAAGCCAGGTATTGTGTCATCAATATTTCCACCGATGAAGAATGGGAAAAATTCTGCGGAGTACTGGAAAATCCGGAATGGACAAAAGAACAAAAATTTAGTACGCAGGCACTGAGAGAAGAAAACCGGGAGGAACTCAGGAAACTGGTGGAACAATGGACTGCCAACCTTTGGGTTGAGGAAGTGATAAACCGAATGCAGCCTATCGCAATAACTGCCGAAAGACTCCTGGATTTCGATGATACTCAGAAGGTAAATAATTCCTACCGATGTAAGGATGAAGACAGGTGGTGCGCTATCGCGGTAACCACTGATGAAGACTGGCGGAATTTCTGTAAGGCTATCGGTGGTCCTGAATGGACGAAAGACGACCGGTTCAGCACTCTCGTGTCAAGAAAAGAGAACGAGGACGAACTGGAAAGGCTGGTCGAGGAATGGACGACTCAATACTTTGCCTTTGAAGTTATGACTATTATGCAGGAAGCCGGCGTTCCTGCCGGCGTAGTGGAGACCGGCGAAGACCAGCTTGAGCATGATCTGCAGACCAGGCACAGAAACTTCTTCCAGGAACTCGACCACCCGCGACTTGGTAAACACCATGCAGCGGCATCTCCGTTTCAGATGTCGAAGGCACCCTGCCAACTGGAACGGGCGCCACTGCTGGGTGAACACAACGAATATGTTCTTAAAGAGATACTCGGATTTACGGATGAAGAGATTGTCGACCTGGTAGTAAATGGTGTACTTGAGTAATAGGCCACGGAATTGCACCAACCTGGCATAAGGTAACCCGTTTTTCAGCTACCTGAAATTAGAGAAAGAAACATACTTTATTTTCGGTTCTCATTTACTGGAGATGCCCGCCTTATTTCTTGGGGGCTCCTTTCTTTTGTTATAATACAATAGTCGAGAGCTGTAATATTGAGTGAGAATAAGAGTAAATCCGATATAAGTAACGAAGTACCACCTGGAGAAAACAGCAGCAGGAACTTCCTGCGTAATATCAATACATTCAGGTCACTAAAAAATCCCGTATATCGCCTTTATTTTACCGGTATCATGGGACAACGGGCGGCAATGAACATGCAGATGATAGCCCGTTCGTATCTTATCTATGAGATAACCGGGTCAGCCGCTATTCTGGGAGTTCTATCTATCTGTAATGCTTTGCCCATATTATTATTCTCTGTTTTCGGTGGAGTAATCGCCGACCGTATTCATAAGAAATACGTATTGGCGATCGGTCTGGCAGGTTCGGCAGTTATTTCTCTTGCAGTCGCCCTCTTATTGACTGCAGGCTACATAAGTATAGACAACGAGGGTTCCTGGTGGATACTTGCTGTGTCTGCTGTTTTGCAGGGATGTATCATGGGACTGATGATACCGTCCAGGCAGGCTATTATTCCGGAAATTGTGGATGAAGAAGAAATCATGAATGCCGTATCACTCGACAGCACGGGAATGAATATTCTCAGATTAGCATCTCCGGCGTTGGCGGGATTTTTGGTGGACCTTTTCGGTTACGGGTCCGTCTATTTCGTGATGACCGGGATGTATATATTCGGCACAGTATGTATCATATTACTACCGTTAACCGGAAAACTCTCAGGTAACGCCACCAAGGTCCTTCAGGATATTAAAGAAGGATTCAGTTATATCCGACGTGAATCAACGATCATGCTCCTGTTAATTTTTACCCTCTTCATTGTAGTACTGTCCATGCCTTATATGACATTGCTTCCCGTCTTTGCCGAAGATGTTTTACATGTCGGCGCCAGTGGAATGGGAATACTTGTCAGCGTATCTGGATTGGGGGCAATGATTTCTTCACTGACCCTTGCTTCATTACCAAATAAGAAACGAGGCATCATGCTGCTGATAAGCGGGTTAGTACTGGGTTTAGCTTTAACAGCTTTTTCCTTCTCGAAAGCCTGGATTCTTTCTCTGATAATCATCGTGTTTGTCGGTATCGGGCAAGCCGGGAGGATGGCACTCGGGAACACACTGATACAGTATTATGTAGATCCAAATTACCGTGGACGTGTTATGAGTATCTATGTTATGAATTTTGGTCTGACCAGTTTTGGTGGTGCCGGTGCAGGCTTGTTGACTGATGCTTTAGGACCTGAAATTGGCCTTGGCGCTTTTTCAATCGCACTCGTGGTTGTGTCTATCGTTGCTTTAATATTTTTACGTCGTATAAGGCAGCTTGACTGACCATTAATCCTGAAATTGTGTTAAAGCATCGATTCTTCCAGTTTTCCCTGGATATCAAAGAACATATAACCCGGTCCGATGCTTCCAGCATTTATTTCATGGGACGTTTTGGATATACTGGAGAGAAGTCCGATATCAAGCCTATATCCTTCCCGGCCGGGGACTCGATTACGATACCGGATAAATAACAAGGAGAAGATGATGGACAAACCAATGCAAACTGACAAAGATTTACTGGCGAAAGTCGCGGATGCCGCAGGGATGGTGCAGTACCAGGACGGAACGGTTGTCAGTCGCACAATACTTGATAGACCGACGGGTACAGTAACTCTGTTTGCTTTCGATAAAGGACAGGGACTGAGTGAACACACAACTCCATTCGACGCCTTTGTCCATGTCCTTGATGGTGAAGCGGTAATCACTATCAGCGGTAATGATTTACACCTGAAAGCTGGCGAAGCAACCATTATGCCGGCCAACGAACCTCATGCTCTTCAGGCTGAGGAACGGTTCAAAATGATGCTGGTGATGATCCGGGGAACGAACTAAGGCGAATAGATAAAATAAGACAGGTTACTACCTGGTTGCAGAGAAAAGTGGGACAATCAAGTCGTTCGTGGTGGGCCTGTCGAACCACAACGGAGTCCTTCGACAAGGGCGAACGGAATAATAATAACGGTAATTGCCGTAACTAAGTACTAAGTTAGGTGTAAAACGATTTGAAAGAGTGAATTGGTATTGGTACGAGTGTTTTCAATTCCTGACCGTTGATATACAATAGTTCCATTTACAGCAAAGATGCCAATGGGTTGTATTTTATAATCCACGAAACGACAAATGATAAAACGATACCGTCAGAAATTATCCGTTATAGTCATAATAGCTTTATTGGTCCTTGGAGTGGTGCTGATCATTCTGGACTGGTCAAATATCAGTAAAGTGCTGGCTGAAGCAGACTGGACGCGCTCGCTTTTTTCATTGATTTTTATTGCACTCTCGTATTTTTTCCTTAGTTACGCTTTTACCGTCGTAAACAATATATTCCAGGTGCCGATGAACTGGCGTTCACTAATGAATGTCGGATTCGTGTCTGCAGCTTTCAATAATCTTGTTGATTTTATGTGGATGGGAGGGCATGCCCTGAGAATCATGCTAATGCAGCGGAAGGGTGTCGCGTCGGGTCAGGTTCTTGCCCCGTCGATCTTTTCTTCTCATTTTCATAACCTGGGAATGTTCTGTCTACTTCCAATAGGTATGATATATCTCCTTATCCATCGCCTGGTTTCGCCGGCTGGTGCTGTCGGCTTGATAATATTCACGGTAGTTATTATTGTTTTTATCATCGTTGCTACCGTAGTTGTTTTTAAACGATCGCTCAGGCTTTTAATAACCAATTTCTTATCTAAGTTAATAAAGTTAGTTATCAGGAAGGATATAACATCATTTTTCAATACTTTCGATGATACAATGACCGCCGGCGTGACAGCTATCAAAGACCGCCCCCAGTTACTTTTGCTGGTGATTATTTGTGTTATTGCCGAATGGGCGTTTATGCTGGTGGGTTTCTGGTTCTGTTTTAGAGCGCTTGGCAGCCCTGTAAGTCCCGGTATTTTAATAACCGGCTTTGCCGTTGGTATATCGGTTGGTAATCTATCGATGTTTCCTGGAGGGCTTGGCACTCAGGAAGCGTCTATGGCGGGGGTGTTTTCATTACTGGGAGTAGCTTTCGAACGAGGAGTTCTTGCGTCTATTCTTTTTAGGGTCGTATATGATTTCATACCTTTTAT
This sequence comes from uncultured Dehalococcoidales bacterium, assembly GCA_964493985.1. Lineage (GTDB taxonomy): Bacteria > Chloroflexota > Dehalococcoidia > Dehalococcoidales > UBA2162 > MGML01. The sequence goes on along the minus strand of CAZBQL010000003.1, from coordinate 4,474 downwards.
CATAAGCCTGTTCTTTTACAAGCGTCTATTAAGTTCTCCCTATAAGCAATCTGAAGTATAATACGGGCCGGTGATTCATTCACCGGATAGCCCTTTCAGAATCCTTACCGTCTTAAGGAGGGCGACTTCGTCCCCGACATTCCCCGGAAATACTATGTAGGGTATACCCGTCCATCTTGCATTCGCAAGGAGGCGCCATACCGGTACGCCAGGAAGTATCTGGCCTATAGCGAACGCTTCACCGGCACCAAGGGCTGTTTTCGCTATTTCGATGCTGGTAATGCCGCCCTTGGCTATCACCCAGCCCGGTTTGATGTCGATATTTCTTACCGCCCGGCAGAGCGACTGCATGATATGCCTGCCTGTTTCAGCGAAGTCCTGTTCAGGATTTACCTGGAGCTCTCTTGATGTATATATAACTGCGTTTTTGCTGTCTGTCAGCAATCGGTTGACATAATCGGATACTGCCTGGATTTCTCTGTCCCTGGTTTCCTTCTTTTCAAGTTGTTCTACACGCATTTCGATGCCTTCTGCCAGTCCTGCGTCCAGCAATCGCTTGAGCTGTCTGGATGTCTTCTCTACATAAGATCCGGCGATTATCAGTCCGGGCGCGTTTCCTGGCGCCAGTTCTGTGTGGGAAAGCAGTAGCCTGTCTTCGAATCCACCCCGTGCCTTGATAAATGATGCCGAACAGCGATAGGCGAAACTTCTGCCGTTTTCTTCCGCTTCGGTGATTCCCAGTGCCAGCACCTCCAGGTCTTCATAGCAGGTGGCGTTGGCGATGAAGACATTTGTTTCAGATGCCTGTGTCAGTTCTTCAGCGACCGCTCCCGGTCCACCTTTTCTTAAAGTATCCAGGGATATCGAGCGTACATCCTCTGCTTTCACTGAGCCGCCGGTTTTTTCTTCCACCCACTTTTTAAGATTACTGTTCCGGTAGCTGTAGGCTGGATCGCGAGCGAATTCCGTGAGGTGCACCGGTACCATCTCACCATCCTGTTCCGCGTAATGAATATCATCGACCGTGTACCTGCCGCCCTCAAAGAAGGCGGGGACAACAATGATACCATCAGGTCTGACGCCGAGCCCCAGGATAAGAGCATCCAGTTCGGCGGGGAAGTGACCGCGCAATGTGCTGTCGCTACGGGAGGCCAGAAGGACCTCTGCTTTTTCCAGTTCAGCAGCTTCTTGCAGGTTTTGTCCTGCTTCCAGGCTGACTTTCACCGCTTCATCCGGCTTGAGACTGCGTGAGTTCGTGCAGATGAAGAAGACCGGATCACCGGTCTGGAATGCTTTCTTCAGAGTTTCCACCGACCAATCCATGAACACTCGCACGTCGTGGATTGCCTGAGGACCCGTGGGATCGTCATCGATCACTACAAGTCGCTTCCCCGAATTCAACAGGTGCTGCCTGATCTTCTTTCGGGCATAAGGGATATGATTAGCTGGCGGTTGACCTGCAAGAAGCTCTTTCAGATTCATTACAATTAAAATCATAATTACTAACCTCCCCCTTTGTAAAGAGGGACTAAGTAAGATTTTTGCTAACCTTTACTATCCGAATCTGCTGATTTATGATGTATGAACATAAACAAAGGAGGGAAGAAATGACCGGAAAAAATCGATCTTTTGCACCGGTAGCCGAATGGAAAGACATTACGCTGGCCCTGAACAACGAACTGCCGATGATGCCCGGCGACTTATCATCGGAAGGACCTGTAAAAGACCCAACCTTCAACCGTTTTTTCGACGTGGATAAAGGCGACAGGGTAACCATGACACGCATCGAGATGAATACTCATGATGGCACGCATATCGACGCGCCGCTTCACTTCATCAAGGGAGGACAGACGATCGATAATATGCCACTGGATACCACGGTGGGAGTTACCCGTATTATCGGGATAAAAGACGGGGAGTCAATAAAGGTTGCAGAACTTGAACCTTATGATATTCAACCCGGCGAGAGGATTATCTTCAAGACAAAGAATTCACCTCACGTTTACGATAAGAGGAGAGAGCCGGGTAACTATATCTATATTACCACCGAGACGGCACGTTACCTCGCGGATAGAAAGGTGAGGATGATAGGGATCGATTACCTGACGATCGGTGATAACAAGCAGCCGCAGAATATGAAGGAAACTCACGATGTTCTGCTGGGGGCAGAAGTGTATGTAATCGAGGGACTGAACCTGGATGGCGTTGCACCTGGCGATTATGAACTTGTCTGCCTGCCCCTTAAGCTGGAGAAAGGCGATGCCTGTCCCTGCCGGGCGCTACTCAGACCGCTATAGTTTCAGGTGTCCTGAGAACGTCATTGCGACTTTCGCCGTCAACAGGCGAACCGTGGCAATCTCTATAAATCATTTGACTGCCATACCTGTATATAATAAACTTGAGTGTTGGTGCGGCGCATTCGTCTAGCGGTTTAGGACACCGCCCTCTCAAGGCGGAGATCACGGGTTCGAATCCCGTATGCGCTACCAAGTTTTTTTATATTTTATTTTGAGGCTAAATGGTATGTTTGTAGTATGTCCACGTTCTGACGTTACCGTGTTACGGTATCACCCTTTGTGCTAATTAATAACTACAGAGTCTAAAAACGAGAGGGGAGAGACGATTATTCTCTCCCCTTTTTATCTGGTTAAATTTTGCATCACTGATAAAGTTTATCTATAAAAAATTGCGCCCGGTTCACTTTCAAATTTTTTAGTGATATCCAGAGGATATAACACACTTAAAATTAACTGTAACAATATTAAAGCTGATGCTAGAGCATCATCAACAACAAAGCGTGATTCAAAAACACCTGATTGACTTATAATAACTAAAACTCCTAACAATATAGATAACAATAATGAATACGGCATCAAACCTTCCCACAGGTGTTTCGTTAATATTGATGAGAGAATCATTCCACTCACCGCTATTAGAGCACCCGCTGCTCCAATAAATATAGGCACATTATTGGTCAGTAAAACTTCCATGAAGGAATAATATTATATCTGCATTTTGGGATACTATATCTTTTTGTATATTTCTTGTCTACAAACAGGTACTTTTTACCGAGTAATTGGTAGAAATGTAAAAATAACTACTCACCCCCTTAAGGTCGTTACATTGTGGTTGTTCAATACAGGAAGCTTAATACCGCTTAAGAAAGTCTTTCACAAGTCGCAGAATCAAAATCCAGACGGTTGATCAGTCTAAGTAATGGCCCTTTCCTTCTAAATGCTTATTTATTAATTTCGTTTTCAATTCTGAGGCTAAACGGTATGTATGTAGTACGTCCATGTCCTGAAATTAGCATAAGTAACCGATGCCGATCACGACATCATCCGAATAATGCTGCAAAAAGGACAGGATATTGTCCTGTAAGATAATTTCTTTTTCAGCCATTAGAGTGGCTTTTTATTTGTTTTTTGAAAATAAAATCCCAGCCATACCATAAATAGTATCCCAAAAAACACACTTATCGAAGCTGGTATGGCTGCTCTATCACCCAACAGACTAAGAGATAGTCCTCCGGCCAGGGCATAATTCTTAGCCGTGCCCAAAATCATGGCACTTACCCTTGTTTCCTGCCTGATTTTCAGCAGTTTCGAAAACAGTTCAATCAAATGACCTAATCCAAAGGATATAATAACGGCAATAATTCCTACTTTAAACAACACCGTAAAATTAGTAGTGAAAGCCTGGCGGTTCAAGCCGATAATGGTAAATATGACTATAAAAAAGCTCCAGTTGATAACTGGGCTTTGAAAGCGTTTTATGTGGCGTTCGATTTTTGCATACAGCAGTAGTCTCGAGACAATAAGTGGGGCTATCACAAGTTCACCCAAGATCAAGACCAGCCTCAATAGATCAAATGATTCTAATCCAAAAAAATAAATCAAGGCCAAGGGCATTATTATGAGAGCTGCTAAATAGGTACTGGTCATTCCAATCAGTGAAAAAAGAACACTCCCGCCAAGTGTATAACTGAACGGAACCACCGCTACGGCAGGAGGAACTATGGCTAGCATCACAAAACCCTCCCATAGTTGATTATCATCAGATATCCATCGAGCTAAAAGCAGTATTGCGCCACCCAGAATAACATAATTGAGCAATATCGAGAACAGGACAATTCGCGCCGTATTTTTCGCCGATGCAAATTTATCTGAAGTTACGTTTAAAGCTGAAAGTGTCATGACCAAAGCGAGAAGTGGCAGGACTAACGGCTCAGTCCAGACCGCGCCTGACTCGCCGACTAATAATCCAACAACCAAAGCGAGAAGAAGAATGAAATTTCTGTTTCGTGCAAGATTACTAATAACCGTCTGTACTTTTCCCATTTTACCGTTTATGTTTCGACGCAATTTAACTAAAGCTAATAAAAATGCGGTCAATCACCACCTGTCTTCATTGGCAGAGCAGTACTACGGTTGCGGTTAACTTTACCTTAATTTAGATTAAATAATCATTATAA
>CAZBQL010000002.1:0-73397 GCA_964493985.1 uncultured Dehalococcoidales bacterium | reverse complement strand
GGTCTAATCCTGTAGGAAAGGTGCACTATAATCTCCCTTCCCTTCGTAATTTAATAGAGGGTAATTTCACACAATCTTCTTGACAGTACCCTCCTGTTCGGGAGAGCAAAAATGAACCGGTGTCCTTGCATCGCAGAGGTCACTGGTTCAAATCCAGTATCGCCCACCATTTTCTCTCCCATCACTACTTGACCTGCAGTCCCAAGATTTCCATAATAGTCCTGAACTATCTCTTATCCGCTTGCTCCTCGAACAGTTCAACATTCTCATTTTTGGGAATTTGACCGCCACCGCGTGAGAGTCCGAATGCTGCTCCTCTTGCCCTGTTTCGGGTAACGGTAATCGGCGAACCGTGATTCCGGCAGTCCAGTTGAGCAAGTTCCTCTGTCTTGGCTTGAAGCCCCTGTCCTATCCGGGAAAGCGCCATCGACCTCTCCATTGCAGATTTGTGTGACCAGGCAGGGAATGCTTTCTTAGCGGCGGCTACCGCCTTGTCGATGTCTTTCTCTCCGCCCATCGGAATCGTGGCAAACTGCCCTCCTGTCGCCGGATTGATGACCGGTATGGTCTTACCGGACTCCGCTTCAACCAGTTCTCCATTGATGAGCATCTTGTAGTTTGACATATCTCTCTTTCCTCCTTCTTTTGGAAACGAAAACCTCAGGAGGTAAAGAGATGACTACAATGGGAATACATCGAGGTGGAAATTTCGAATAATTATACAGGCGTATGATGGTTCTCATAGCCCACATCTCCTTTCCAATCCGGGAGGTATTACCATTTCCAGTAATGCCCTTGATCCCGATTTTCGGGACACCGGTTGCATGCCATACCTTGGAATGGCTTAGGCATGCAACTCGGAGATTCTAAGCCTGCGATAAATTATCACATCCTAAAAATAGTGTCAAGCGTTGATCCGTATGCAAGTTTTCTCCTGAATATGGGCAGTATACATTGAGCATTGTGAATTCAGGCTTCTAGTGAGAAAAAGGAACGCCCAGCAATATATTTCTATTTAGGAGTTACACGAAGGAGGATGATAAACGTGCTATTCTACATGACTAATAGTGACTTATAGTAAATTGCATTTCAGTACACTAACCTGCATAAAATGTGTTCATTTATATTGACAAGTCAGCTCCCCATTTAACTTTCACAATAGGCTTTGAGCCCTTGCATTGATTTCTCACCATTCTTTTGGTTTATCCTCCGCAGAAAGAGCTTGTTGGTGATTTCCCCAAATATACCGCCAGGAACTGTGTATTCTATACAAAAATCAACTTTAACAGTCTGACCTTCTTGCTCAAGATTCCATATCCATTTTCCTGGCATCCCACCGGTCATTGTGTGGACCAGTTTGTGTGGCTTATCTACTTCTGAAACTGTTGTTCTTGAACGTAATTTCAGGTATTCCCAATCAGCGGAGCTTCCTAATTCGTCGTGTTTACCCTTAGTCCCAACTAATTTAGCAGCGGATGTTTGAGCTATTACCTCCGGGTCTGCTATCGCATCAAACACTTTTTCTATAGGTGCATTGACGGTGACCGATACCTCTGTTTTCGGCATGTTAAACCTCCCGTATGTTTAGTGTGCCCATATCTTAGGAAGGCGGCTATATGGAAGTCAATACATTAAGTGGAATTAAACATTTCCAAGGATTAGTGTATTCAATAATAGAGGAGGAGGCTCAAGTTACAATAGATAGGTATGACTAGTACACAATCTAAAGTAGAAAGGAGTCATCCCATAATATATTTTGAGAAGATAATTTCGAAGACAACGAAGATGTTCTTGCCTGTCATCGTTGTCTATAGAAACATACGGAAATGCGTCTTCATGTGAACAATAGATAGTTTTCACATTCCGGCGGCGGCAAGTATATCCGGTACGACTTCTTCTTTGCCTATTGCCATGATATGAACACCATCGCAGATCGAATCTTTCTTGAGGGTGGCTATCATTCGCCCGGCTATCTCTATACCTTTTGCCAGCACTTCACCTTTAGGAGCCGATGAGAGTTCATCTATCAGGTCTTGTGGTACGAAGATGCCCGGTACATTTTCAGTCATGTATTTTGCCATTCTTGCCGATGAAAGGAGCACGATACCGGCGAGTATTTTAACAGGAAATCTGCGAGCGTATTTCATGAAGCTGGTGAAATTATCCAGGTCGTAGACTGCCTGCGTCTGGAAAAAGACGGCGCCGGCTTCAACCTTCTTTTCAAATTTCATCAACTGTGGTTCCAGTGGATTAGCTTCCGGAGTAACGATTGCCCCGGAACAGAATTCCACAACCCCATCGAGTTCATTACCCCCCAGGTCATATCCGGATTCCATGGTACGGATTGTTCTGAGGAGCTGTACTGAGTCAAGATCGAAGACCCCTTTAGCCTCTTTATGATCGCCTACAGGTACGGCATCTCCGGTGAGACACAATACATTTGTTATACCCCTGGTGTAGGCAAGCATCAGTTCCGCCTGGAGCGACATGCGATTACGGTCACGGCACGTCATCTGGAGAATGGCTTCGCCGTCGTGTTCACGGATAGCCATACATCCGCCGATAGACGGAAATCTCATTACCGAACTCTGGTGATCAGTCACGTTTAACGCGTCGACTTTATCCTTGAGCATTTCTATATGATGATACATCTTTTCAAGGTTCGTTCCTTTGGGTGGGGCTATCTCACTGGTAATAACGAACTTACCGGAATCTAATTTTTCTTTAAAACTCACTGGCATTTCCTCTACCTCCCCGTCATGATATTTTCAGAACACCGGGTCTTGGCGTTACCTGGAAATTATGAGGAGGATTGTATTTTCTCATCAGGTAAAGTCTGTTCTGTTCCTTTAACCGGTTATAAATGAGGGTCCAGGCGCAATCTTTTTCCCTGTCAATCTCACATTTTCCGTTGTTAGTACCACCGCAGGGACCGTTCACAAGCCCCTTGTGGCAGGTGGTAATAGGGCAAATACCGGCTGTTTGACCCAGGACGCACTGCCCGCACTGGGCACAGACCTCGCGGAAATAACCGGGTGTTTCTTCTACGGCAATAAACAGTGTATCCAGGGCAGGAATAACGGGCTTATCTATGTACAGACTTATCCGGTGTACTCCAAGAGCACATGACATAACGAGGATACAATTCGCGTCTCCGATTGCCCGGTTGTATTCTTTCATCACTTCGGAAGTCATCTCGTCACAGGCGGTAGAAATTACCGTGGTGCCGCTGATACGTTTACCGAGTTCAAGGAGTCGATCGCTCATTTCTTTTACCTGGTCGACTCCGCCGGTCTCCGTCAGCGTGGCACATGTTCCGCATCCTGCGATAAATATCCTGTCGAACGGCTCGAGTTGTTCCTGTATTTCCTCGAATGGTTTTTGTTTCGTTATCGATTTCATCACAATCCTCCAGCAGTTAACATAACCGCGTTACGTTTCAAGATCACACCTCAGACAGCGTTTCGCTTCCCGTTGTGCGGTTTCCTCGGAAAAACATAATTCTACCTCATCGAAATTCATTTTCCTTTTATCAGGAGGCAGTAGCGGGACAGAAAGCCTCGGCTGCTCTTCCCATGATTCGTCTGCTTCAGTTGTAACGGTACCCTCAATCACACGTTTCTTAAGGTCATACATCTCGACTCGCGAAGAATCTTTATTAAGATATTTATCTATAGCGATAGAGGCCCTTCTACCGGCGGCGATCGCCTCGATAACCATTCCAGGTCCCGTAACGAAGTCGCCTCCCGCAAAAACACCTTCAACGTTAGTGGCAAGGGTATTACTATCTACCACGAGAGTCTCCCATCGAGTCCGCTCGAGTTCGCTGTCGACCGGCAAGAAGGATAAGTCAGGGGCCTGACCGACGGCCGCTATGACGGTATCGGCTTCGGCAAAGAACTCCGAGCCAGGGACAGGTATGGGGCGTCGTCTTCCGCTTTCATCAGGTGTTCCCAGGCTCATACGGCTGCATTGAAGACCTGATATTTTCCAGTTGTCACTTACTATCCTGGTAGGAGTCGTAAGGAAGTTTATATGGATACCTTCATCCACCGCCTGGTCATATTCAATTCCGGTTACCGGCATTTCTTCACGTGATCTTCGATAATAAATACTTACTTCCTCGGCTCCAAGCCGTAATGCGGTTCGGGCGGAATCCAGGGCTACATTCCCGCCACCGATAATGGCGGCGCGTTTTCCGACCCGGATTTCTCTGCCGAGTTTGGTATCTCTGAGAAATTTAAGTCCGTAATAAAATCCATCGATATCATCAAGTTCTCCCGGAATACCCACACGCTGACTTCTCTGTGCTCCGGCAGCGATAAAGACAGCTTCATATCCTTCGGCTTTTATGTCCTCAACCGTGAAATTGGTGTTGACCGGTGTATTGTATTTGATCTCAACGCCCTTCAGGGCAATATGGTCGATTTCCCTTTGAATAACCTCCCGGGGAAGGCGGAACTCGGGAATAGCGACCGATAGCATGCCGCCGCCGACAGGCAGAGCTTCGAACACGGTCACCGGATATCCGGACTGCGCCAGATAATATGCGCAGGCCAGCCCGGTTGGTCCCGCTCCGACGACGGCAACACGCTGTGATTTTGTTACCGGGAACGGTTCGGGGTCTTCCGTTGTATTCGCGAAATACCAGTCTGCCGCAAAACGTTTAAGTTCACGAATAGCCACCGGGTCATCGAGTTCTCCGCGGCGGCATCTTAGTTCACATGGATGATGGCATATCCTGCCGCATATCGACGGGAAAGGATTGCGTTCGCGTATCGTTTCTACAGCCTCAAGGTATTCCCCTTCAGCAATATGTGCAACATACTTCGGCACGTTGATACCGACCGGGCAGGTATGCTGGCATGGTGATATCATGAGGGAGTCACACACTGCCGCGGGGCATTTCTTTTCGAGAATATGCGCTTCATATTCATCGCGGAAATAATTGATGGTTGATATCACGGGATTCGGTGCTGTCATACCGAGATTACACAAAGAACATTCTTTAACCGTGGTAGCGATTTTTAGAAGTGTATCGATGTCACCTTCCTTACCCTTGCCCTCCGTAATCCTGGTCAGAATATCGAGCATCTGCCGTGTTCCCAAGCGACAGGGAGTGCATTTACCGCATGATTCCGCCTGGGTAAAACTGAGGAAGTAACGGGCGATTTCTACCATACATGTGGACTCATCAAGGACCACCATGCCACCGGAACCCATAATCGATCCGACTCCAGCCAGCGATTCATAATCAACGGGAAGGTCGATGAGTCGCGCCGGAATACAGCCGCCGGAAGGTCCGCCAGTCTGGACAGACTTAAATTGTTTTCCCCGTGGTACTCCACCACCGATATCATTGATAATATGCGACAGGGGAGTGCCCATCGGTACTTCGACAAGTCCGCTGTTGGCGATCTTCCCGGTAAGGGCGAACACGGCTGTCCCCTTACTCTTTTCCGTACCTATTCCGGCAAACCAGTCGGCTCCTTTTTCGATAATGATTGGTACGGTAGCCAGTGTTTTTACGTTGTTGATGGTAGTTGGTTTACCGTCCAGCCCGGAATTTGCCGGATAAGGAGGGCGAGGGCGAGGCATACCTCGCCGGCTTTCGATCGATGCCAGCAGGGCTGTCTCTTCACCACAGACAAATGCTCCTGCACCTAGTTTTATCTGTACTGTAAAACTGAAACCAGAATGGAGTATGTTTTCTCCCAGGAAACCGTTTTCTTCCGCCTGTTTTAACGCTATTTTCAGTCGACTCACTGCCAGCGGGTACTCGGCCCGGACGTAAACATATCCCCTGCTGGCTCCCATCGCATAAGCGCCGATAGTCAGACCTTCGATCACTGCATGGGGATCCGCCTCCAGGATCGACCTGTCCATAAACGCTCCCGGGTCACCCTCGTCGGCATTGCATATTGCGTATTTTGGTGAACCGGTTGCGATACGTTCGAATTCCCACTTGGTACCTGTAGAGAAACCGGCGCCCCCTCGTCCCCGTAAACCTGATTTCTTTATCTCTTCTATTACTCCTTCGGGAGTCATTTCCATGAGTACCTTGCGCAGTGATTTGTAACCACCTCTTTCGAGGTAATCTTCGATTTTTTCCGGATTAATATGGCCGCAGTTGCGAAGGACAACACGTTCCTGCATAGCATAAAATTTGATATCCGAATACATGGGAATGGCTTCGCCGGTCACAGGATCGTGATAGTAGAGTCGCTCGACGGGAATTCCATCGCGGAGGTGTGAAACTGCAATCTCGCTGGCATCTTCAGGTTCGACATGCGTATAAAAAATACCGTCAGGTTCAACGACTACATTCGGACCCTGCTGGCAGAAACCATGGCAGCCGGTAAAACCAACCTCAACATCGCTCAGCTTTAACCTTTCCACTTCCGTCTGGAGCGACTCGTAAACATGGTCGCCGCCACCGGAAACACATCCGGTCCCGCGACAAACGTAGATAGTCCTGTTTTGCTTCATATTATCCGTCACCATCTTTGTTGAATAACCTTGATACTTTTTTAGGATTCATATGACCATGAGTGTCCCTGTTAATGACGATATTCGGAGCGAGGGCACATACACCTATGCAGGCAACGGTTTCCAGTGTATATTCAAGGTCGGGAGAAGTTTCTCCTTCTTCAAGGTTGAGCTGCTGCTTAACAAGGTTCAGGATAGTTTTTCCTCCACGGACATGACATGCAGTGCCCCTGCATACCCTGACGATATTTTTACCCCTCGGAGTGGTATAGAGCTGCTCATAGAATGTGACCACTCCCTGTACCTGACTCGGGAACAAGCCAAGTCCTTCTGCGATGCGTTTTATTACGGGTGAAGGAATATAGCCCAGCAGTTCCTGTATATCCTGCAGACAGGGAATCAATCCCCACTCTTCCTCCTTGTGTTCCGCGATAATAGTATCGATCTTTTCGAGTTCAGTTTGAGTTAATTTTTTCGTTTCAGTCATTATTACCAGCCCTTTCAAGTCTTACGGAACATGTCTTTAATGAGTTATCGGTATCGAATCCAAATAGTGTATTCACCGGACTATCCGGGAATGAAGAAGGCATAAACAGCATTCCTTCGTCCAGTTCATCGGAGACACGAACAATGGCGGATATTTCTCCTGCAGGTGATATAATCCTGACATTATCGCCTGCGCTTAACTTATACAACGTCGAATCGTTGTTGCTGATATTTATCCAGGCACGGGGAGTAAAAGATCTGAGCCTCGAAGCTCTGCCGCTCCTGGAACCGCTGCCAAATCCGTGAAGAGTGGAACCGGTTACCAGAACGAGTGGGTATTGTTCATCCTTATCCCCTTCTGAAGGAATATATTCGACAGGAGTGAAACGACCGAATCCGCTGGGGAAGAGACCTTTATAAAAGCGTTTGGACCCGAGTCGTTCGCTCGAAGATTCCAATTCATCGTCATCCTGCTCAAAGTCGCGATGCGAAAGGTTTTGATAGAGGGGTACTAACTCCTCGATCTCATTCAGTATTTCTCTGGATGATGCATACTGCATGTCTAAGCCCATCTCACGGGATAACCTGATTATGATTTCCCATTCAGGAAGAGAGATGCCGGGTGAATCAACTGCCTTTCGTACCTGTTGAACTCTCCCTTCAAAGTTTGTGAATGTCCCGTCTTTTTCGGCGAAAGCTGCTGCAGGCATTACCACCGACGCCAGTTCCGTTGTTTCGTTGCGGAATATATCTGCAACACAAAGAAACTCCAGAGAAGAAAGAGCTTTTCTTACGAAATCAGGGTTAGGAAAACTGACTACAGGATTTTCTCCTATGATCAGCATACCCTTGACATTACCGGCTTGTGCCTGTTGTAGGACCTCAAAGGCAGTCATCCCGGGACTTTCCGGTATTTCAGCCTGCCACGTATCCCTGAATATTGCTCTTGTCTGAGAGTCATCAAGACTTCTGTATCCGGGAAGGAAATCAGGCAGTGTACCCACATCACAGGCACCCTGGGCATTATTCTCCTTTTGTAAAGCGAATATACCGCCACCATGATGACCGATATTCCCCGTCAACATTGCCAGATTCGCAAGGGCAATAACACCTGCTGTACCTCTTTGCTGCTGAGTGATCCCTGTTCCGTACACAATGGATGCTGTTTTTGCTTCGGAATATATTTTTGCAGCCAGCCGTATGTCCCTTTCCGGAACGCTGGTGATTTTCTCAACATGTTCGGGTGAAAAGTTGCTCAAAGCCGAAAAGTATTCATCGAAATTATCCGTGCGGCGGGTAACAAATTCTTCATCATAGGTCTTGCTATCGAAGATTGTTTTTGCTATTCCATTTATCAGAGCGGTATCTGTACCAACGCCGGGTTTTAACCAGATTTGCGCGAATCTGGTCAACTCGGTACGGCGTGGATCGACAACTATCAGTTTTGCTCCAGAGTTTTTCACGGCGCGTTTAATGGCGTAAGAAACCGCGGGAGCTGAGGCCGCCGGATTCGCGCCGATTACAAGTATTACATCGGATTGTTCCAGTTCACTCAAAGTGTTCGTCGATAAAGGAAAACCTACCGACCAGCCCAGTCCTTCTCGACTTGGGGCATTATACATACGGCTCCCGTTATCGATATTATTTGTCCCCAGGACACAACGGGTAAATTTTTGAAGCAGGTAATTATCCTCGTTGGTACATTTTGACGAACCAAGAACCGCAATGCTATCGGGTCCGTATTCGTCTTTTATACGCTTTAATTCTCCACCTGTAAAAGACAAGGCATCTTCCCACGAGGTTTCCTGTAATCCGTCGGAATTTCTGATTAGCGGGGTTGTGAGGCGATCAGGATGATGTATAAAATCAAGTCCGTAGCTACCTCTGGAACAGAGGGTCCCTTTATTTACAGGGCTTCCTGTAACCGGTCTCACCCGTACAATTTTGTTATTTTTTACCTCCAGACTGATATTGCAACCACAACCACAGTAAGGGCATATCGTTTCGACGACAGTCGATGTAGTACCGTTATACGCTGATTTCTTTTCCTTCAGGGCACCGGTAGGGCAAAAAGCGACGCAGGTGCCGCAAAACGTACATTCTGAATTTTCCAACGGCAGGTTGTCGAAGGTTGAAGGTCTGGATATGAATCCCCGTTCGACGTAATCGATGGCTCCTGCTACGACCAATTCCTGGTCGGCACGTATGCACCGGGCACACATTATACATTTTGACAGGTCTCTCTCGAGGAAAGGGTTAACATCGACTATGCTCGAAGATAGAGGAATTTTGTTTAATTCGAGCTTGCCAATGCCCATTTCTGCCGCCAGATTACGAAGTTCGCAACGGTTACCTTTATCGCATACCAGGCATGAATCCGGGTGGCTGGCAAGCAGAAACTCAAGTATCAGCTTCCGGCGCTCCAGCACCCGCGGGGAATGAGTGTTTATTACCATCCCCGCCCGTATTGGCGTTACACATGATGCCAGTAATGCCCTGGAGTTTTCTTCTTCTACCAGGCATATCCGGCAGGCGCCGATGGATGAAAGATAAGGATCATGGCAAAGGGTTGGAATAGATACACCCGATTCACGTGCTAAATCAAGAATAGTCATTCCCGGATAGCCGCTTACCTCTATTTCATCGAGGGTTATCGTTATTGCTTCCACTTGCATCACCTTCTACGATATGAGCGACTCAATCCATGATTGATCACCCCTTGCGACAGATCTTATCCCTGTCAGCAGCCGGGAACTTGCCGAAGCTTTAGGGATAAATCCTACTGCCCCTGCTTTTTTACTTGCCAGGACATTTTCTTCGTCGTCATACTGTGTCAGCATAAGTATCTTTGCATTCTCATTCTTGGAATGTATTTCTTTCGCAGCGTCAAGGCCGTTCATAACCGGCATTACGATATCCATAACAACAACATCGGGTGAAAGTTCCATTGTCTTTTCAATACCTTCCTGACCGTTTACTGCTTCTCCGACGACATGCATGTCACGCTGCAAAGCAATAACAGCCCTGATTCCATCTCTGACTACTGCATGGTCGTCTACAATGAGTATCTTAATTCTTTTTGTTTCGCGATTTAAAAGAGCCTGAATGCGTGGGAGAAGCACCGATGAGGTGACAGGCTTTGCCAGAAAATCTTCGGCATCGCATTGCATCCCTTCATCCATTCTCCAGCCTTTCAATACCTGTTTTTCAGGTGAAGCATTGATAACCATAACAGGGAGATTACTGAAGGCAAGGGTCTGCTTAAGCCATTTATGAAAGAGGAATGCGTCGCCACGAGGCATGATGGTCCCTAATACTATCGCGTCCGGTTCTTCCGAACGTACTTTTTCTTCAGCCTCGTTTCGGTCTGATGCCGTACACACAGAATAGGATTCTTTCCCCAGAGTGGACCTCAGGTCATTAATGAAGTCAGGTTCATCATCGACGATAAGTATTTTTATTGTTTTATTCTCTCCCATCATCTTCCTCCATTCACCGCATACGCGGTATTTTTTTTCTGGTGATGTAACAAGAAAATCATACAGGTATTCAAAGTATAAGAAGGTGAATACCGGTTGTGGAACAGGTGTTTCCCTTGCATTGGACCGGGAAAACCTCTGTATTTTCGTTGTTGTTTAACCGAAAGACAATATGGAAAATAATAAAGAGTGTAAATATCTATTTAGAAAGTACCGGGGGAATACCCTTGAATTAAAACTAGATACTTATAATGCCCTTACGGACTGCATACTTAACCAGTTCGACCCGGTTTCGGAGACCGAGTTTTGCCATAAGGTTTGTCCTGTGTCCTTCGACGGTCTTGGGACTGACCACGAGCATATCTGCAATCTGTTGAGTCGTATATCCCTCTGCTATAAGCTTAATTACATCTCTTTCCCTGGCAGTTAACTGCTGGTAGGGGTCTGTATTACCGCGTTTATCCCCGGTACGGTAATCTTCAACGAGCAATTTGGCGATAGGTGGTGAAAGGTAGGAATCCCCATTGTATACTGAGCGTATAGCGGTTGCCAGTTCGGCAGAGGCTGCAACTTTGCTGATGAATCCTGAAGCACCTGCTTCTAATGCCGGAAAGACGTATTCCTTATCATCATATTGCGTGAGGATAATAACCTTTGTCCGGGATTCCTTGCATATACGCCGTGTAGATTCGAGCCCCCCTAAAATCGGCATAGAGACATCCATCAATACTACATCCGGATTTAGTTCTCTAACCTTTTGAATAGCCTCATTTCCATTGGAGGCTTCACCGATCACTTCTATATCACCGGCAAGTGCCAGGAGAGCGGAAATACCATCCCGAACTATCGTGTGGTCATCGACAATCAGCACTGTAATCTTATTCACCGTAATGTCCTTCATCTATCGGTACTCTTGCCCAGACGGCAGTTCCTTTACTGGGTTCGGACTCGATCCAGCTGGTTCCTCCGAGAAATCCTACTCTCTCACGCATGCTGAACAGACCACGCCCTCTTCCGCTTTCTTCAACATCAGTAATCTCAGCGACGACGAAACCTTGCCCGTTATCATTTATACTTATTATCAGTTCGCTTTCACGGTAATCAAAATTAATAATGGCGTAATCTGCTTTTGAATGCTGA
This sequence comes from uncultured Dehalococcoidales bacterium, assembly GCA_964493985.1. Classification (GTDB taxonomy): domain Bacteria; phylum Chloroflexota; class Dehalococcoidia; order Dehalococcoidales; family UBA2162; genus MGML01. The sequence goes on along the minus strand of CAZBQL010000002.1, from coordinate 61,803 downwards.
GCTATATTTCCTACGGCTCCTTGAACGAACCGGAAAAGCCCTGTTTCATATTCTGGAGATAAACGTCTCTCTTTACCTTTAACATTAACGGATACACTGATACCAAGGTGACCGAGAGTAGACTCAGCATGTTGACGAACAGCAGGTATCAGTCCCAGGGTATCCAATAATGCAGGTCGAAGGTCGGCTATCAATCGGCTTACTTCCGTATGGACCTGGACTGTTAATGCCTGTACTTTTTTTAGGCCTTCAATGAACTTAGGGTCATATCCGCCGGACATTTCTGCCGAATTAACGAGAGCCTGCAATTGCAGGGCAAGACCGGAAAGTGACTGACTGGTCTCATCATGAAGTTCACGTGCAATCCTTCTTCTTTCCTCTTCCTCTGCCACAAGATTCTGTCTGGCGAGTCGACGCAGACGTTCGCGTGCTCTCCTCAGGCGTTCGTTAAGCCTGGCCTGTTCTATAGCAACCCCCAGCTGGTCGCCTATTGAGTGCAGTAGATGCATATCGTTGGTGGTGAAGACATGAGACATCTTGCTGGTGACATTTATTACACCGAGGACCTTATCTTTAGCCCTGAGAGGAACACTGATCAGTGATTTTAACCCTTCGTCGCTGACAATATCGGCATGAGCGGTACGCGGATCGGCCGAGAAGTCTTCCAGCATTATAGCTTTTCCGGTCTGGGCGACAGTCCCGGCTATACCTTCTCCAAGACTGAGTTGTGTTTCTGCTACAAACCTGTCACTGAGACCCTGGTGAACGCGATAGGAGAGGGTATGAGTCCGCTCATCCAGGATAAGGATGCCGCCGACGGCACCGTTCATTATATTCAAGACGTTATCAAGTGCTACCCGGAGTATAGCATCCAGATCCCACAGACCGCTGAGAGCTGCGGATACGCGGCTGAGTACAAGAAGCTCGTGGTATCTTTCCTCGGACTCAGGCTCCGAGAGCTTTTTCCCTGTATTCTGCCCTTCTGCCAATATTAAAACCTCCCGGAGACTTTTAGTCTTTCAGGGAAGGCAGTTAGACTTATATCAATACCATCAATTATGATTTCTGTCAAATGACACGGTGAAAACATAAATTACTGGTATTCTCATGTATACGCCGTACAAGAGTTTGAAGGCGATAGTTGTATATCGTGTTTTGATGAATACCTGTACCCCATCGGTATACGGTTTATCTCGAAGTATTAAACATGTCACCTGCCTTGTCAGGAAAACACCCTCAGAAGCAGCCGACCCGAGTCGTATATTCGATCTCAAGCTTGACAAATAGTTGGAAGACATACGAACGACTATCCTCGCACTGGGCACGAAGGCGGGTCTGCGTGAAGCCTTCATTTCGGCAAGGGATGGACTGGTATGGAAGCATTTATGAAAGGTTAATTGAGGTGCACAACGAAGAGAACCATTACCCTAAACGTCAGTCTCGATATCTAAATCTTATTAATAGACTAAATACAAATATATACGAATAAAAAACTAAAGGATAAATTTGATGTCATTCATTCTCAACACCCGATGAACAGGTGGAGAATTACCATTTCTCCTGCTGTAATCGTGCAATAAGCCACTTTTTCAGCCTGGTATCGAGTTTTCCGATCCATGACTCGATTTTTCGTATGTCACCGCTGCTTATGGCGGCTTTCTCCTCGCTGGTAAGATTATATTCCTTTAATGCCTCACCGGGATTTTCAGCAAGTCGGGCAAAAAATTTATTATCTTCGGCAGCTCTTTCCAGTACGGTTAGTACAGCCCTTACAGCAGAAACCTTGAACTCCGGTATTTTAGCTATGGGGTCCAGAGCCGGATTTGTCAGCATGTTAACCGGGGACTCATGCCAGTGAAGAGCTAAAAAGGCAAGTCCCGGAGATGATTTTTCAGTAACGCGAGCTGGAGCCTGTATTTTACCTCGCTGAGAAGCCAGAGATACCAGATCGCCATCGGTGATACCCAGTTTAATGGCATCTTCAGGATTTATTTCAACCATGCCGGAGGGGTTCAGGCTGTTGAGTACCTTCGCTTTGCGACTCATACTGCCTGAATGCCAGTGTTCAAGGACGCGGCCGGTGGTAAGAATCAGGGGATAGTCAAGCGAAACAGATTCTGCCGGCGGCTTGTATTCGATCGCATGGAACTGCCCCAATCCGTGTGTAAATTTATCCTTATGCAGGAACAAGGTCCCCGGATCATCTCTGTTAAGACACGGCCATTGTAATCCGTACTGCTCGAGTCGATCGTACTGGATGCCACCGTATATCGGAACCAGCTCAACTATTTCCCGATTTATCTCTTCGACATTCCTGTAGTAGAAAGGAAATCCCATTTTAATAGCAAGCAGGGAAATTATCCGCCAGTCCGGCATGGTCTCTCCCGGCGATTCGACGGCTTTCCTGATTCTCTGGACGCGTCTCTCCGTACTCGTATAGGTGCCATCTTTTTCAGCAAAAGCAGCTGCCGGCAGGATAACGTCGGCGAGCACCGCAGTCTCGGTGGGAAATATATCCTGAACAACCAGGAAGTCCAGGCTCTGTATTGACCGCTTAGCCCTTGCTGTATAGGGCTCGCTCATAATCGGATTCTCGCCGATTATATACATCGCCTTGATATAGCCGTTTTCGGCAGATTCTATCATTTCCGTCGCCGTCAGACCGGGTTCGGACTTGATTGTACACTGCCAGGCATTTTCAAACTTCCGTCTTACGGAGGCATCACTCACTGACTGATATCCGGGAAGTACATTAGGCAGCGCTCCCATGTCGCAAGCTCCTTGAACGTTGTTCTGACCTCGCAAGGGACTGAAGCCGGTTGCTTCTCTACCAATATTTCCCGTTAACATCAACAGGTTGGCAATACTTTTTACATTATCTGTGCCGGTTGTGTGCTGGGTTATACCCATTCCATACAGAATGCAGGCACTCCCCGCAGAAGCAAAAAGACGGGCTGCCCTGATAATATTTGATCTGGATACTCCGGTGATTTCTTCAGACTTTTCGGGTGTATACCGTTTCAAAATGCTTGCCATTTCTTCGAAATGTTCGGTGCGCTCGTTTATGAATTCAGTATCGTGCAGCCCTTCTTCGATTATCACATTCATGATCCCGTTAAGAAGAGCCACATCCGTTCCCGGCTTATGGCGGAGGTGCACAGCGGCTATGCCGGCAAGCTCGATATTACGCGGGTCTGCCACAATAAGTTTCGCATTACCGGATTTTACACGCTGGCGGATAATGCGTCCTATTATCGGATGACATTCGGTTGTGTTGGAACCGATAACGAAAAGCAGGTCTGCCTTTGCTATATCCGAGATCGAATTACTCATTGCACCTTCGCCAAAGGCTGCCTTGGCGCCGGCTACCGTCGATGCATGGCAGAGACGAGCACAATGGTCAACATTGTTGGTACCGATAACCGCCCTGGCGAATTTCTGTACGAGATAATTTTCCTCATTGGTAAATTTTGCCGAACTGAGTATTCCGACACTATCCGGCCCGCTTTTTCCCATAATATCCATTATATTTTCAGCAACCAAGTCAAGCGCTTCATCCCAGCTCGCTTCACGGAAAACGTCCTTGAAATTGCCGTTAATTTCAACATCCTTTCCATACCCCTCTCTCCTGATAAGCGGTACAGTTAACCTGTCCGGATGGTTAAGAAAATCGAATCCGAATCTGCCTTTTACGCAAAGTCCTCCCTTGTTAACAGGACTATCCTTGTCACCACGCACGCTGACAATCTCGTTATTGCGAACTCCCAGGTATATGGAACAACCTACGCCGCAATACGGGCATAGAGTTTTCACTTCACTTGTAGGCTGCCTGGCATTTTTCGGAACCAGGGCACCCGTAGGGCAGCGCTCAAGACACTCTCCGCAAGACTCACATATAGAATCCAGGATAGATTTATCACCGAACGTACTTACTCTCGTAGCATTACCGCGAAAAGCAAGGTCTATCGCTCCTACGCCGGCAATTTCATGGCAGGCACGGACGCATTTACCACAGAGAACGCACTTGTTTAGATCGCGGATAAAAGCCGGATGGCTATCATCGACCGGGAGTATTTCAGTCGACTTTCGCATCCTGTCGAAATGCTCCTGTTCAATCCCCAGGTATCGGGATATTTTCTGTAACTCGCATTGCTGGTTTTTTACGCAGGTCAGACAATCTCCGTGATGATTGGCCATTATTAACTCCATAGTAATACACCGGGACTGATTAACCTTTGGTGTTTCGGTATGTACTACCATTCCTTCGGTAGCCACTGTAGTACATGAAGTCGGCAGACCGCGTACTCCTTCGATTTCAACAATGCACAGACGGCATGCTCCATATGGTTTCAGGTCAGGGTCATAACATAGTGCCGGGATATATATCCCGGCATGCTGAGCCGCCTCTAATACGGTCGCCCCTTGTGGAGTTTCTACCTGTTTGCCATTTATCGACAGGGTGATTATCCCCGGTTTTTTTACCACGCTGGTGGTTGATACGGTTACCATTTTCGATTACCTCCAGTATATCTTGCCCTTTCAATACCTGTATCAGTTCTTACTGCCTGTACCGACAGCCTCCGGAACTGCGATTTCATTCCCGGACGTTTTCACTACAGCCTTAACTTTATCCGGGCAGACATTGAAGCACGTACCACACTTGATGCACTTTTCCTGGTCGATAATATGTGCTTCTCGCTTTTCACCGCTGATAGCTGTGACAGGACAGGCTTTAGCACAAAGGCCACATCCTTTGCACTTGTCAGGATCGATAGTATAAGTCAGTAAAGCTTTGCAGGATAGTGCCCGGCATCGTTTCTCGTTAATATGTTCTTCATATTCATCACGAAAATAGCGTATTGTCGTGAGTACCGGGTTCGGTGCGGTCTGTCCTAAAGCACACAACGAGCCGTTCTTTACAGCCTCACCCAGTTCCAGCAGCAGATCGATATCGCCTTCTTTTCCTCTTCCATCAACAATATCTTCCAGGATATCCAGCATCTGCTTGGTACCCCAGCGGCACTGTATACACTTTCCGCACGATTCAAGCTGTGTGAAGGAGAGAAAATATCGGGCAATATCAACCATACAGGTATCCTCATCAAGTACCACCATTCCTCCCGAACCCATTATGGAACCGGCCTTCGCCAGAGATTCATACTCTACCGGAAGATGCAGCATACTTGCCGGTAAACACCCTCCAGACGGACCTCCGGTTTGCACAGCTTTGAACTGTTTGTTACCTGGAATACCTCCGCCGATTCCATATATAATGTCGGATAATGTCATTCCCATTGGAACTTCAATCAGACCGGAGTTCTTTATTTTCCCCGTTAAGGCGAATACTGCTGTTCCTTTACTGGTTTCGGTCCCGATATTCGAGAACCATTCGGCCCCTTTCTCGATTATTCTACATACGGATGCCAGCGTCTTTACATTGTTAATATTGGTCGGTTTCCCCCACAAACCGGATGTCGCCGGGAATGGTGGGCGAGGCCGGGGCATACCTCGTTCTCCCTCGATCGATGCCATAAGAGCTGTCTCTTCACCGCAGACAAAGGCTCCGGCACCTTCCTTTATCGATATATCAAAGCTGAAATTAGATTTCAGTATCTTTTCTCCGAGCAGGTGACGCTCCTGCATCTGGGCGAGTGCAATCTTCAACCTTTCTATTGCCAGAGGGTATTCTGCACGGCAATAAATATATCCGTGCGTAGCGCCAATGGCATAACCGGCAATAAGCATACCTTCCAGGACCGAGTGGGGATCTGCCTCCAAAATACTCCTGTCCATGAAAGCTCCTGGATCACCCTCGTCAGCATTGCATATCAGATATTTTTCGTTGCCCGGTGCAGCTCTACAAAAATCCCATTTCTGACCGGTAGAAAATCCGGCACCTCCGCGCCCCCTTAATCCCGACCGCTTGATTTCCTCTATTACCTCCTCGGGTGTCATTTCTGAAAGGACTCGTCGTATCGCTTCGTAACCCCCAACTCCAATATAATCATCGATCCGCTCCGGATTAATATGACCACAATTGCGAAGGATAACGCGATGCTGCTGCTTATAAAAGGGGACATCATGGTAAAGAGGTATGGGCATATCGGTTGTCAGGTCCCGATAAAATAATCGTTCTACCGGTTGCCCGTTTACCAGATGGGAATGGACGATATCATTTATGTCCTCTAATCGAACCTCCGTATAGAAAAATCCTTCGGGTTCGATATTAACGATCGGTCCCTGCTGGCAAAAACCATGACAACCGGTGATATCAACCTTCACATTCTCCAGATTCGCCGATTCGATCTCCTCCTTAAGGGCATCGTAAATTTTCCTGGACCCTCCTGAAACACAACCGGTGCCCTGGCAGACGAATACGGTCCGAGTTATTGCTTTATCTCCGGTTCTTTTTTCACCATAATTATTTTTCATTCGGTTTCTTCTCTTTATAGGTATCCAGTATTTGTTTTACTTTATCGACGGTCATTTTCCCGTAAACCTCATCATTGATTACCATTACAGGTGCCAGCGCACAGGCACCGAAGCAGGCAACGGTTTCCAGGGTGAATTCCATGTCTTCCGTTGTTTCTCCATCTTGAATGCCGAGGTGTTTTTCAAGTTCCGCAAGTATCTGAGGAGACCCTTTAACATAGCAGCCTGTCCCCCGGCATACCTTGATGACGTTTTTCCCGATCGGTCTCAACTTGAGTTGAGTATAGAAGGTCGCTACGCCGAACACGGTACTTGCCGGCGTGTCAACAAATCTGGCTATTCGGCCTAAAACGTCTTCAGCCAGATAACCCATATCCTGCTGTACATGCTGCAAAATGGAGACCAGTTCGGATTTATCTCCCCGATACGAAGCTAAAATTTCATCTAACCGACCATTAATTGCCTGTTCATCTTTCAGAATTGTTTGAGTATCCCTGCTTGCAGTTTCAGATATGCTCATTGTTCTCGCCATTCTTTTACCATTTTTCCTGCTGAAGACGGCAGGTAATCCATGTACATAATCGCGTATCAAGCTTACCTACCCATGATTCGATCCGGAGAATATCACCCGATCCAAGAGCTGCTTTTTCTTCCAGGGTCAGGTTATACTCGCTAAGAACTTTTCCGGGGTCTTCTGCCAGCCTTGCCAGGAATTTGTTGTCATCAGCAGCTCGAGTTAGAACTGCAAGTATTGCCTCTTTCCCTGAAGGCTGCTCTGATTTCTTTTTAATGGGTACCTTTTCAATGGTATCGACTCTCAGGTCTTTATCAAGTTCCTTTAAAATCTGCGCAATAGGAGGAAAATTTCTTGTTTGTTTTTCATCCTCTGCCAAATATTTCAACGTTATCACCTCCTTCACAGATAAATTGGTTCCAATACCATAGTAGTGCCGGTCAACGCTGAAAAAAACAGTAATTACACTGCTTACTCCTTCACAATGGGCGTATTTTGGATACGTATTATGTGCAAATTACCCTTTTATAAGTTGCCGGAGTGTGTATTCAGTGATAATGTAAAGAAAAAACAAGTTTTAACGCTTCATGTAAATTGGACTATAATTGGTACGGAATGCATACCGACAGGTAATTCGCGTTGAAATGAGCAAAATAACGGTAGTAATCGCAGACGACCATGAACTTTTTCGTCAGGGGACACGAAACCTGATAGAAAATGAAGAAGATATCGAGGTTGTTGGCGAAGCTGTAAATGGCAAAGAGGCCATTGAAATGGTAGAGAAACTGAAGCCTGACATCGTCCTGATGGATATATCGATGCCGGAAGTAAACGGCATCGAGGCGACAAAGCGGATAAAAATCATACGGCCATCTACGGCTGTAATCATATTAACTGCGTACGATAACGATAAATATATTTCGGCACTCCTGGAAGCTGGAGCGGCAGGATACCTGTTAAAAAATGTCCGCGGTACGGAACTGATTAATGCTATACGCTCTGTCTTTACCGGGGAATCTGTATTACATCCTGTTATTGCTCAGAAAGTTTTAAGTCGTTTTGCACCTGATAAAGGTAAACATGAGCCAGTGCAGGATATAGAGATTAGTGAACGTGAACTGGAGATATTGAAGCTGGCGGCCAAGGGCATGAGTAACCAGGACATTGCTGATAGCGTGTTTGTAAGCCGTCGTACAGTACAGACTCATCTCGCAAATATCTTTCGTAAAATGGATGTCAGTTCAAGAACTGAAGCTGTCCTGCGATCGATAAAAACAGGTTTACTCAGTATCGACGACCTGAGTTAATAAGGAACCAGGAGCTTTTGTCGGTGAGACAGATACTCAGAAATCTTCATTTTTGGGGAATCTTAGCAATCATGGGAGTTGGAGCTACCGTTTTTTACGCTGAGCAGATTCCGTTTCTTGAAACATTTGCCCTCCATTTGCCTTTACAGGTAATCCGCTATTCGACTTACCGGATCCTTTCTATTATCCCTGTCGCATACTCTGCCTTCGTATTCAGATCAAAGGGTGGATTAATAACAGCGATATTCATCAGTCTGGGACTGCTACCCAGGGCATTATTCATATCGTCCGAAAGACTGGAAGCAATAATTGAAACAGTTGCCTTTCTGCTCATAGGTATCCTGGTGACCTGGCTGATACATCGGCAACAACTAACGGTTGACCGGCTGAAAAAAACGGAACAGGAATTACAGACAGATATCCAGATAATAAAGAATCATGAAAATACGCTTGCTTCTTTAAACCGGATAGCAAGCACCGTTTCAGAATCACTGGACCTACACAATATTCTTAATCATGCTATCGATAACATTATGGACCTGACACAGGCTGATGTCGCCTGGATATTTCTTGTCGATGACGAAAAAGGTGAACTTTCCCTGGCTACTTATCGTGGCGCTGATGAAGAGCTTGCCAGAGGGGTAGACAGACTCAAAATCGGTGAAGGATTTAACGGCAGAGTCGCCGAATCCGGAGAACCCCTGATCGTAGAGGATGCATCCAGGAATCCCAGATTAACCAGGGAAATTATAAGCAAATACCAGGTCCGTTCCACGCTGATAGTCCCAATGATGTCAAAAAATAAGGTAAACGGTACAATCTGTATCGCTATGTACGACCTGCGTGAATTCCAGACAGAGGAAGCAGAATTGCTATCGGCTGTCGGATACCAGATAGGTATTGCCGTTGAAAACGCTAACCTTTATCAGCAGGAACGCATAATAACGCAGCAACTTCAGGTATCAGAAGAACGGTACCGTGGGATCTTCGAAAATTCCAGTGAAGCGATTCTGGTTTATTCTACGACCGGCAGGATTATTATGGTCAACAAAGCATGTACCCAATTGACCGGATATAGCCAGGATGAACTAATAAATACAACGATATTTCACCTTTTTAGCGGGGTTAGTTCCGATAAACTCAAGAAGATAGTGCTGGAAGATACGGATCCTGTATTACTGAGGGAAACTGAAGAAATATCTCTGATCAAGAAAGATGGAACGGAAGCTTCAATTGAACTGAAAGTAGGTCCTATATACCGTAATGATATCAAGATAGGCTCTCAGATTATTGCCAGGGATGTGACCGAGGAAAGACAACTTCGCAAAAACATGGACTACTATATAACTCAGATTACCCGGGCACAGGAAGATGAACGGTTAAGGATATCGCGTGAATTGCATGATGATACCGCGCAAGCCCTGGCGAATTTATCACGTGGTCTGGACTCATTGATGTCGTCAACCCGGGGGTTGGAGAAACCCGTGATAAACGAGATCAATAAACTTCACGATATAGCGGACCTCGCTCTCGAAGGAGTGCGCCGTTATAGCCAGGACCTTAGACCATCGATTCTGGATGACCTTGGACTTGTACCAGCTTTCGAGTGGTTAATATCAAACCTTGAAAAAAATACGGGAATATCGGTCGAAGCTGATTTCTCGGAAGCTGAATTCAGGCTTGTTCCTGATAAAGAACTGGCTGTTTTCCGTATCTGTCAGGAAGTATTAAGTAATATTAGAAGACATTCCGGAGCTAAAATTGTTCGGATAACTCTTGATCATGAGACTGCCGCATTAACCATAATTATACGTGATGACGGGCAGGGCTTTGTATTACCTAAACGGACCAGTGACCTTGCTGTCTCCGGACGGTTGGGGATTATCGGGATGAGAGAAAGAGCCCGTCTGGTTGGTGGAACTTTGATTATACAGTCGGAAATCGGTAAGGGAACGACAGTAACCCTGAGAATCCCTGATTAGAAACAGCTATAAACTCATTAATACATTTAATTTGATCAGGATACATTTCCGGATAAATTGATATTGTTGCTAAATACCTATCCATATATTATAATTTTGTGCTTTTATAATCTGCGTCGTATCTGGTATAAGTAAGGGAGACGTACTATGGATGAGATGAGATCGTTTTTTAATCCTCGAAGTGTTGCACTTGTGGGGAGTACAGACCGTGAAGGGGCGGCAGGGCGAATTACGCTGGAAAATCTGTTGCTTGCTCATGATAGCAGAAAGATATATCCCGTTAACCCCAATCGTGATTCTGTCTTTGATCTCAAGTGTTATCCTACTATTCACTCTTTACCGGAGTTACCGGATTTAACGGTAATAATAACACCTGCTAATACTGTCGTTGATATTGTTGATGAATGTGGACAGGCAGGGGTCAAAGCCCTGATCATTGTATCATCAGGATTTAGTGAAATTGGGGATGAAGGTCTTAACCGCCACGAGAAATTGATAGAACTTTCTAATCAGTATCAACTTAAAATCATGGGTCCTAATTGCATGGGTGTTATTAGACCAAGTGCCAATCTTAACACTACATTCATCCAGAAAATGCCCAAACCTGGTTATGTAGCCTTTATCTCACAAAGTGGTGCCCTCGGTTCAGGGATTCTTGATTGGGCGATAAGTAAGAATATCGGGTTTAGTGCTTACGTATCTCTTGGTTCTATGGCCGGGGTAGATTTTGCTGAAGTAATTGATTATTTCGGTCAAGATCCGGAAACAAGAAGTATCATTATCTACCCAGAATCAATTGGAAATGCCCGGAAATTTTCGAGCGCAGCCCGTGAGTTTGCTCGTAATAAACCCATAATAACACTTAAACCGGGAAAATCACAGGAAGCTGTAGCCGTAGCAAAGACGCACACCGGAGCTCTAATGGGCGAAGATATCTATTATGATGCCTTATTCCAGCGTGCTGGAATCATACGCGTAGAAGAAATGAAAGACCTATTTTACTGTGCATCTATGATGAATGCAATTCATTTATGCAAAGGCAACAGGCTTGCTATTATTACTAACGGCGGAGGGCCTGCCGCGATTACTACAGATATTCTTATTAGTCGTGGTGGAGTTTTAGCTACGTTGAGTGAAGAGACCATTGGCACTCTGGACCAGTTAATTCCTGAGAAGTGGAGTAAAACAAATCCTGTAGACATCCGTGAGGATGCAGATTATCAGCGGTTTATGAAGGCGATTGAAATAGTAATAAAAGATAGCAATGTGGACAGTATCCTGGTTATTTTTACTCCGCAGGGAATAGCTGAAGCCGTAGCCCTGGCGAACGCTATAGTTGAACTAGCCAAGAAAAGTAATAAACCGATTCTCACCTCCTTTATAGGGGGTGATGATGTAGCAGAAGCCAGGCAGATTTTTAGTAATAACCGAATTCCAACTTTTGAGTATCCTGAAGACGCTGTTCGTACCTGCCTTTATATATACAATCATACTCGTAATCTTGAAATGCTTTATGAAACCCCTAGCGAACATCCGATTATCGGTGTCAATAAAAACCATATAAAAGCGATTATTAATCACTTATTGCGAGACCGGGTCACATTCTTAAATCCTGAAGATACCCGTCGCTTGATAAGTACGTATTCTATTCCTTTCCCTCCTCAAGAATTAGTAACCAGTCCGGACGCTGCAGTAATTGCAGCCAACCGGATAGGGTATCCGGTAGCACTCAAGGTTTCTTCGCCGGATATTATCCATAAATCGGATATCGGAGGAATAGCTCTTAATATTCAATCAAATGAAGAGGTAAAGGACAAATATGACAAAATTGTTGCCAATGTTATGAAGAATTATGCTGACTGTCATATCGAAGGAATCGTCGTACAAAAGATGGTGGACACTCCGGATTACGAATTCATTATTGGATGTAAAAAGGACCCTGTTTTCGGCGTGGTTATAATGTTTGGCAGGGGCGGAGTAGAAGCCGAGTATTTCAAGGATGTTGCTGCCGGATTACCTCCCTTAAACCAGATACTGGCCAGACGGATAATAGAAAAAACGAGAATTTATAACATGTTACGTGACGGTTTTCGCAGTAATCCGCCGATTGATTTACGTCTTCTTGATGATGTTCTTGTTAAGGTATCGGACATGATTGTTGATTTCCCGGAAATAAAAGAAATTGACATAAATCCTCTTGTTGTGAGTGACGGAAAACTTGCTGCTCTAGATACACGGATAATTTTAGATCCTGACTCGATTGATGATGATGGATCGAAATACCCTCATCTGATTATCATGCCGTATCCCGCCCATTACGTTCAGCCGTGGACCAGCAAAGATGGCCGGCAGGTCATCCTCAGACCGGTCAAACCGGACGATGAAATACTTGAGAAGAATCTCTTTGAAAACCTTTCGGAAACGGCCTTACGTTATCGCTTTACACATGCAATTAAAGAGATGACTCACGATATGCTTACCCTTTTGTGCAATATCGATTATGACCGTGAAATGGCAATTATTGCTGAATACAACTCTGCTGAAGAACATCGTATTGTGGGTATAGGCTCTTTATCGGTACCTGTTGGTAAAGATTCAGGTGAATTTGCCTGGATTGTAGCCCAGGATTTTGAAGGTGTAGGTCTGGGATTGAAGTTATGTGATATCATCGTTGGGATAGCTCGGGAAAAGCAATTAGCTAGCGTTTATGGCACCGTTCTTAACGAAAATGACCGGGCATTAGGCCTGGCCAGGCGGTTAGGATGTAGATTTGAAAAATTGTCTAACGAAGAGACTAAGATAGTACTTGACCTTTAGTACGATTATCTATCCGTTTGCAGCAACTATATCCTGATTGGACGGATTAATTATATTCTGTCTTGATACTTCGTCAGGCTCTCTGATATTTAGACCTGTGTTTGCAGGTCGTGCAACCAATGAGAGCCATGCCTGAGGTAGCTCTGCTATATAAAACTACGGACGGGTATTGTGTTAATATAATACATTTGAAGGTTATTTAATAAAATATATCAAGTATACTAATATTTCACGAAAAACACATGGCTATGCCCATAACTATCTATACAGAAGGGAGATGTATGTATCATGTCCGAAAAAGAAGATAGAGGTACGATGTCAGAGATGAAAATTAGTCTTATCGTCAACGGCGAAAAACATGAAGTAATAGTACAGGAAAACTGGACTTTACAGTATGTCATTCACGATGTGCTGGGCCTTACGGGTACCAAGGTTTTTTGCGATGAAGGTGCCTGTGGTGCCTGCACTGTTATCATGGAGGGAAGGCCTGTCCTTTCATGCATGACACTGGCTATAGAATGTGGCGGTAAGAATATTGAAACGATAGAAGGTATAGCACGCGAGCAGCATCCTCTTGTTGAAACGTATGTTAAACACAGCGCAATGCAATGCGGGTACTGCACACCCGGTTTTGTCGTCACGGCTAAAGCATTGCTGGACAGGAATCCTTCACCAACGGTGGATGAAATCAAGGAAGCTCTCGCCGGTAATCTTTGCCGGTGCGGGACATACCCGCAGCACATCAAAGCTGTGAAGGAAGCAGCCAGTATACTTCACAAAGAGGGGAAATGATATGAACGGCAATGAAATGTCTAAAATCAGTGAGCAGTTCGATAACCTGAGGAGTGATAAATATCCCCTGGAACAATATCGCAGCATAGGAAAACGCGGCATAAGGAAGATAGACGGATACGAGAAAGCCAGCGGAAAAGCCGTATATACGATGGATGTACACCTGCCGGGTATGTTGTATATGAGATTCCTGACCAGTCCTTACCCTCATGCTGAGATTAAAAAAATGGACACAAGTAAAGCAGAAGCATTTCCCGGAGTAAGGATGGTGTTGAGATATGACGATCCGGAGCTGCCTGCGACAGTCGATGTGGGTGGGCATGAGCCTTCGGCAGAACCTTCCATACCTCATATAGCCCATTTCCAGGGTGAGGAAGCAGGCGCGGCGGTGGCAGCCGATACAGAGGCAATTGCTCAGGAAGCATTGGCACTGATAGAAGTAGAGTGGGAAGAACGCCCCTTTGTACTCGACCCGGAAAAAGCCCTTGAGTCGGACTCGCCTCTAGCAAACCCGGAGGAGAATCCTGACGGCAACCTTTACGGCCAGGAGACGTCGGTTGAATCCCAGGGAGACGTTGAGAAAGGTTTTTCTGAAGCCGACAAGATAATCGAATTCAAGTTCGTCCAGGGGCTTAATACCTGGATAGGACCGGAATGTCCCTGCGGTGTGTTTACCTGGAATGGTGAATATCCTGAGCTCTGGGTAAAGCAACAGCGACCGCATATTGCCAAACGAGCTGTATCAACCTGGTTCGGTGGAATACCAATGAATCATATCCAGGTGCACTGCCTCTACCAGGGAGCCAGTTTCGGTGGGTGGAGCCAGATGGCCTGGAACCTGGGCGGGCATTACTGCGCTGCCGTTATATCCAGGCGGACGGGCAGGCCGGTCAAGTGGACATTCAGCCGCAGGGAAGACTTTTATGGCGGCGAAATGGATATAGGGGTCTATTATTATAAAGTAGGCATGAAAATGGACGGTACCATAACCGCCGTCCAGGCGAGAGCGGTTATGGTGAACCAGACAATGCCGGTTTTCGGCATCGTTAAACACCTGATGGACAACACCAGAATCCCCAATATTTATGGGAAGACTGAAGCGGTCAAGGTTAATAAAGGCCCGACCGTACCAACACGCTGTGAGCAGAATGCAAACTGTCACAGCATCACGCTGGTATTCAATCGTGTTGCAGATGTTCTCGGTATGGACCCTATAGAGGTTGCTCTCAAGAACGATGGCGCCGAAGGCCATGATATGGAATGGCTCAACGAGCAGAAAGTGAAAATGGGTTTCCCTGCCAGGGACAGCCTCAGAGAATGTATTGAAAAAGGCAAAGCAGCAATACACTGGGATGAAAGATGGCACACGCCCGGGACAAAGAAGCTGCCCAACGGAAAGATGCACGGTATTGGTTTTGCATGGAGTCATGAATGGGACGATTCGGCAGGGTCGAGTGAAATAGCAATTCGTCTTGAACGTAATGACGGAACAGCCTGTATCTACGGATGCCGAGCCGATGTGGGCGTGAACGCTGAGACTTCCTACTGCCAGATAGCTGCCGATGAGCTGGGAATGAAAATGGAAGACGTCTATTACCGTCCACACCATGACACAGGCTTCTTCACCATGACACCCGATACCTCGACAAACATGTCGGTAAACGGTTACGCCATACGGAATGCCGCCCGACTCCTTAGAAGAAAAGTACTTGAAGCGGCAACAAGCCCCACCGGCGTAACACAACTTGGCAGCTTTCCTCCTGCTTTCCCAAGTAAGAAACCCGAAGAACTCGATATAAAGGACAGTATTATCTTTGAAATAGCACACCCTGAAAATAATATTTCGATGGCTGAGTTTATCGGGCCCTCGGGGGCAATGGGACCGTTGACCGCTCCCAAGGGCGAACCGGTTAAATCTCCCGATGAAGAACAGGGATATCCTTACAGGGAACCGTTCTTCGAATATAGCTGGCAGATGCAGACCGGAGCTTATGCCGGAATTCGATTGCGACTTTGCCGCCAGGCACACTTTATGGAGGTGGAGGTTGATACCGATACAGGTGAGGTTGACATAACAAGGGTTGTCAATGTTAACGACGTAGGCAAGGTTATAAGCTGGGACGGCTGCGAAGGTCAGCAGTATGGCGGTACCTGCATGGCGGTAGGCAGAGGACGTAGCGAAGAAGTCGTCTACGACAAGTCGACTGGAGTCATGCTGAACGGCAACCTGCTGAATTATAAGATCCCGACAATGCTGGACATCGGGCCGATAGATACTCTCCTGGTAGAGACCGGAATGGGATACGGTCCGTATGGTCTGGTTGGCATCGGTGAGGATGTAGCAACAATAGTGCCTACGCTTATAATCCCCGCAGTGCATAACGCCATAGGAATGTGGATTCAGGACCTGCCGATGACGCCCGATAAGGTATTGAAAGCGCTGGGAAAGGCATAGAAGCATATGAAGAGATTCAAACATATTAACGCGACGTCACTTGAAGAAGCAGCCCAGGCGATCGAGGAATATGGAAGCAAAGCGAAAGTAATAGCCGGTGGTACTGACCTTCTCGGGCAGATGAAAGATAACATATTGCCCGAATATCCCGAAGTACTTATAAACATCAAGAAAATTGACGAACTGGACTATATAAAGGAAGAAGACAACTTCCTGAAAATCGGCGCTCTTACCAGGCTTGAAGATATTGCCCGGAATTCAGAGGTTAAGAAAAGCTATCCCGCTCTTGCCGAAGCTGCTGCGAAAACCGCTTCACCTCATATCAGGGAACAGGGAACGATTGCAGGAAATATCTGCCAGAGTAACAGGTGCTGGTACTACTGGGTGCCGGATAACAGGTTTTACTGTATCAGAAAGGGCGGAAAAAGGTGTTATGCCTATGCCGGCGAAGGTAGATATCATTCCATCTTCGGCAGCACAAGGATGAATGATACTCCATGTGTTACCGAATGCCCTGCCGGCGTAAATATCCCGGATTACATGAGTAAGCTGAGAGAGGGAGATATTGACAGCGCAGTAAAAATACTAGTGGACTCGAATCCGTTTCCGGCGATAACCGGGAGGGTTTGTCCTCATTTCTGTGAAAGTGTCTGTAACAGAGATGAACTGGACGAAGCCGTATCAATCAGGAATATCGAAAGGTATATTGGCAATTACGCCCTTGAGAATTCGAAGTCGATTTATAGACCTCCTGAAGTAGAGAATAATGGAACAGTAGCCGTAATCGGTTCAGGACCGGCAGGACTTTCATGCGCCTGGTATCTCAGAAAGACTGGATATAGCGTGACCGTCTTCGAGGCTATGGAAGAACCGGGAGGAGTGCTGACGTACGGTATCCCTCCATACCGCCTGCCGAAAGATATTGTAAAAAAACAGATATCGGCACTGGCAGAGTCAGGTATTATTTTCAGGACAGGACCTGCTGACGGCAGAATCGAGGATATCAGGAAGATATCAGGAGATTACGATGCCGTATTCATGGCGACGGGTGCCTGGAAAGAGAGACCCCTCGGAATAAGGGGCGAAGAACTGATGGTTTCGGGTACTGAATTCCTCAGAAATAATAAAATAATCGGTGAATCTTCAGGGAAAAAAGTAGCCGTGATGGGTGGCGGCAATGTGGCAATAGATGTTGCCAGGACTCTCTTGAGACTGGGAGCAGAACCGGTAATACTCTACCGTCGCAGTCGCGAAGAAATGCCTGCGATCGAAGAGGAAATAATAAAGGCGGAAGAGGAAAGCATTGAAATGCAGTTCCTGACACTTCCGGTTTCGGCAAAAGGTCAAGAAGGGAACATTGTACTTGAGTGTACCAGGATGAAACTTGGTGCTACCGATGAAAGTGGCAGACCAAGACCTGAACCTGTCGAGGGTTCTGAATTTACTGTCGAATACGATGCTGTTATAAAGGCTACGGGCGAGGTGCCGGATTATTCGATTTTACCGGCGGAATTACTTGGTTCGGATGACCGTCTTGAAGTCAATATGGACGGTTTACTGGACGCTAATATCTTTGCCGGAGGTGATTGCGTAACCGGGTCGTCAACAGTTATAGAGGCAATAACCTCAGGAAGGAATACCGCCGAGTCTATTGACCGTTATCTCGGTGGGAAAGGAATTAGAAAATATCAGGATACAGATAGTACCCATCCGGAAAAATTCGATAAGGATTACCTGCGACCGACCGCCCGGAACGATGTCTCCGGACTATCCGTATCCGAGCGGGTAAAGAATATAGAGTTGGAAGAGACCGGAAACATGGAAAAGGAAAAGGTAATGGAAGAAGCCGGCAGGTGTTTCAACTGCGGTTGTCTGGCGGTCAACTCATCTGATATTGCCCCGGTGCTTATAGCCCTTGACGTTAAAATCAGGACCACCCGGAGAGTGATCGATGCGGAAAATTTCTTCACGGTAAAAGGCGATAATACGACGATAATCGAAAATGAAATAATAACGGAAATAGAGTTACCACCGATGAAAAACGGGGCGAGGAGTAAATTCATCAAGTTTGCCTTAAGGAAATCTATCGATTTTTCAATACTAAATTGCGCGGTAGCGCTTGAGATTGAAAACGGGACTGTTACGTCGTCGAGAATATGCCTGAATGCAGTATATAATACACCTTACCGGGCTGTCAGCGCAGAGCAGTATTTAACGGGAAAAAGTATCGATGATACTACTGCCGAAGCAGCCGGCAATATTGCTGTTGAAGATGTATGTCCACTCCCGGATAACACATACAAGATTCAGATAGCGAAAATTCTGGTGAAAAGAGCCGTTCTGGGCTGTCGTGCTGATTAATATCCAGGAACAGTCTTCATGAATAACGTTCGCTCTTGTCTTTAACCATAGATTAAATCGTTCTGGAAATTAATTCCCGTTGATATACCGATTTTACCCTACTTTAAGTGCACTGCCACCATCGACCAGCAGTGATACTCCGGTAATAAAGCCGGCTTCATCCGAAGCAAGAAACAGCGCTGCATTAGCTACATCCCATGCAGTGCCCATTTTATGCTTCAAAGGTACGCGGGAATCCCTTTGTGCGGCTACTTCCGCGCGACTTTTCCCGAACACTTTTGCCCTGGTATCTACTGCCATCGGTGTATCCATTATGCCGGGTAAAATGGCATTGGCACGGATGCCGTATTCAGCATTGCGTATTGCCAGCTGGTGCATGAAAGCGACCATCCCCGCTTTCGATGCTTTATATGCCACATAAGGATAATTCTCGTAAACTGCCAGTGAACCGATCATCAGGATGACACCGCTCTGCTGCTTCCTCATTACGGGTACCACATGCTTACAGGCCATGATAACGCCACGAAGATTGATTCTGAATATACGGTCGAAAGTTTCCTCGGTAAATTCCAGCAATTCCGTATCACCGCCACCGAGGCTGACGCCTACGTTATAATGAAGAATATCGATTCTACCCCATTGCTTAACCGCTTCGTCTACGACGGCTTTTAACGTAGCTTCTCTGGTAACATCGGCTTCAAAGGCGAAATGTTTGCCGTTTTTCTTCTCCAGTAGTGCAACTGTTTCTTCGGCGGAAGTAAAATCACGGTCTACCGCCATTACCCGCGCCCCTTCCCGGGCGAATCGAATTGCCGTGGCTCGACCGTTACCGATCCCTTCACCGGGACTCTGACCGGCACCGATAATTATTGCCGTCTTTCCATCCAATCGCATTTTCTTCCTCCTCTGATATACATGGTCTAAATAGGTGTAATTATATTCTGAATTGTTTACGGTAGTTAGACTCCCTCGAAGAATTTACGTGGGGTGTCTACGAGGATTTTATCGATAACCTTATCGGGAACTCCCATCTCACGCAACATCGGGAACACCACTTTCTTTATGTAGAGGTAATCATACGGATTGATCTTCTTTCTCTTAGAGGATGAGCCGATTATAGAATCACTGGCGACGTATCGAGCCAGCGACCAGTCATGGGAGACTCCCAGTTTATCTTTGTAACCGGCATCGATAAGTGCCTTGAGGGTCCTGGTCCTTGCCAGCGGACTGGCGCCTTCTCCGGGATAGCGGTCCATTCCCAGGTAGCACCCTTGTTCCAGCATCCAGAAAAGGTATTCAAGGTCGGTAGTATCGTTTGAATGGTCTATCTTTACCCGGTTGAGAGGAACACCTTCTTCTTTCAGGATGGCTATCTGCCGTCCGCCGACCTGACCCGGCGAGTAGGAATGGACCATAATTGGAACACCGGTCTCGTGATGGGCCCGGGCTACCGCTCGCAGGACCTTTTCTTCTTCCGGTTGCACGCCTGCTTTATCCGAAGCTCCTTTTAATATCCCTGCCTTGATGTCCGTTCCAGCAATTCCCTCGCGTATCTCGCGAATGAACCCCTTCGCCAGTCTGTCGATCGATATTCCACTCAGAAAGCGAGGTTTCTCTGTCCACCAGCCGGTACAGCAGATAATATTAACGCCGCTTTTGCGCGAGGCTTCAGCCAGCACGTTCACGTCCCTGCCAAGGTCGAGTGTAGTGGCATCGACGACAGTGTCGATCCCACCGGCTTTCGCCTCTTTCAATTTCCTGACTATCATTCTCATATATCCCGTATCGAGTACTTCCGGGTAATTCTGGGGAATGGCTGTGGACGAACTGAGGATATGTTCGTGAAGCAGTGTCGTTCCTATGTCGGATGTATCGAGTGGTCCAAGTACCGAATTGATCATTGCCATCTTATATTACCTTTCACTGGTATAGAAATAATTCAATACATTGTTCGTTTAGAAGCTACGCCTCGTCAGTAACGCCCCTCCGTCCACCGGCAGAATGGTTCCTGTAATCCATCGTGCCTCGTCGCTGTTCAGGAATACTGCCGCCCAGCCGATATCCCAGGCTGTGCCTTCTGTTTGAAGCGGAGTCGACTGCCAGCGTTTCTCGCGCGTTTCCTCGTCCATTCCCCCGGCAACCATCGGCGTGTAGACCATACCGGGGATGATGCAATTCACGCGGATGTGGTCTTTTGCGTGGGAGGATGCCAGTGTCTTTGTCAACGCGATAACACCGCCTTTAGAGGTGGAATAAGCGTCCATGTTACGCGGCCTTAACGCGGCAATGGACGAAATATTGGTAATGGAGCCACCTCCACCGGAAATCATTTGCGGAACAGCGGCACGGCACATCAGCATCATACTCTTCAGGTTGACGTTCATTACCCTGTCCCACTCTTCTATTTCAACGTCGACTATGCCTCCGGCGCTGTCGATTCCGACGTTGTTGTGAAGTATATCCAGCTTTCCGTAGCGTTCAACTGCTGTTTTCACTATTACCAGGCAGTCTTCGGGCAAGGTTACATCACCGGTGAAAACGCTGGCTTCACCACCTTCGGTCACAATCATCTCCAGTGTTTCATTCACCCTGTCAGGAATAAGATCTACAAGCAATACTTTGGCGCCTTCCCTCGCAAACAATACCGCCGCTGCTTTGCCATTACCGATCCCCTGTCCGCGTGAACCGGCACCGGTCACTATTGCTACCTTTCCCTCGAGTCGTGGCTTCCTTTCTGCCATATCGTTCCCCCTTACCAGTACTGGCTGAAATGAGAAGATTTAAATTTCAGTCAAGAGTAACAAAGATAGACTTTCTTGACTGGTTGTTGACGGCTCGGCTTATGTGTCCTCTACCGGTGGTATCTTCCGCCAGGAGGATTTCTCCAGGTCCGAGTATCCGGCTTGACCCGTCACCCAAAATTATCTCTACAGAGCCTTCAAGGTTGATTACAAACTGGCGGCGCGGTGCGTTGTGGAATTTCAGAGAGTAATCACCTCCGGTCTCCCTGAAGATGATACCTGTTGCTTTAATAAGTTCCGACCGTCGGTCGGATTTGTCAGGACTGCCCAAAGAGATATCGATGTCTTCGAAATGGGATTCGCCATCCTCACCGGTGTACATTCTCGTTATTTTCATATTGTCGTCCTTTTCACAAACTGTTAATAAGTTATAACTTTCTTGTATACTCAATTTGCTATCCGTCTCTACGCCTTAAATAGTCTTCTTTCAGTGCTTTCTTGTCCGGCTTACCGATATTAGTCAATGGAATTTCATCAATTATCTCAATCCTTTCCGGGAGTTGAAGGACCGATGCACCCTGCTCGTTTAAGAATCCGGTGATGTCCGATAGGGAAATGGTGGTATCTCCTTTAGTCTTTATATATGCGCATACTCTCTCTCCAAATTCTTCATCGGGTATGCCGATAACAGCAACATCTTCCACTTTCGGGTGGTCTCGAATCATTACCTCGATATCAGCCGGACTGATGTTTTCTCCCCCACGTATAATAATATCCTTTGACCGGCCTGTTATCCTGAAATACCCATTTTCATCTATCACCGCCTGGTCTCCGGTGATGAAATAGCCCTCCTTTGTAAATGCTCGTGCGTTTTCCTCAGGATTGTTCAGGTAACCGAAAAATATACTCGGTCCCTTGACTATCAGTTCGCCTTCGGTGTTTACCGGAACTTCCCTTCCTTCATCATCAACTATCCTGTAATCATCATGAGGACAGCATGGCTTTCCGACGGAATTTAGAATTACATCCAGGTTGTCATCCAATCGGGTAGTGCAGCCGGTACCTTCGGACATGCCGAAAGCACATATATATATGTTGCCCATCCTTTTATGCACCGCACGAATTATATCGGGAGGAGTTTTCGCACCGCCTACATACAAAGCCCTCAGCGAACGTAAATCATAATTATCCAGGTTAGAAAAATTTACCAGCCTCGAAAGTAATGTCGGCACCAGTGGAGCGCAGGTTACCTTTTCCTTCTCAACAGTCTCGCAGAAGTCTTCCGGTTTAGTAGAATCCAGAAATACCAGTTTCCCGCCGGTAAGAATTGTTCCATTCATTGCTGCCAGTCCAAGATTATGCTCCAAGGGTACCGAAAGAAGGCAGATATCATCTTTTCCCTGTTCCCGGGCTTCTGTCCTATACCAGGCATCACAGGCGGCGCTGTTATGAGTACGCGGTACTGCCTTTGGTAGACCGGTAGTACCTCCGGTAGGCATAATAAACACCACATCCGATGCCTCCGGTCCATTCTCTATGATTTGTGGTTTTCGGTTGGGCGTTCTGCCATTCAGGAGTTTATCGAAAGAGATGAAAGAGCTGTTTTCTCTTCCCCGAACAATGATGATGTGTTTTAGCGTGGGATTGGATTTCAAAGCTTGAACTATCACAGGAATATAGTTAGTTTTGTGATAGTTTTCAGGCATTATCCAGGCTTTGGCTTTCGTCATGCGGCTGAAATGGTCAATTTCTCTAAGACCATGCCTCGGCAGCATCAGCACTGCCGGCGCACCGATCTTCTGTAGAGCGTAAAAACTGAAAAGAAATTCTGACCAGTTCGGTAGTTGAAGTAACACGCGGTCGCCTTTTGCGATTCCAAGCTCAACAAGATTCGCCGCAAGACTGTTTATCGTTTCCCGCAGCTGTGTGAAGGTTAGTCTCACTTTGTTATCGACAAATGCCTCTTTTTCCGGGTATTTCTCAGCAACCTCGTCCAGCACGTCACCGAAAGTTACGTTCCGCCACCAGCCATTGGCGATATAGCGTTTTTCGTCTTCTATATGCGGTCCGATAAATCCTTCGAGTGCCATCTTGGTCTCTCCGTGCTTTGCCCGTCAATTATCCGGATGAAGTGGTATTCTGGCATTATAATAGAAAATCGCTTTCTTTTAAATTGCAGAGCTTATCGGTAGGCCAGCCCACCCGTAGCCATCAGTTATATCAGGACCATACCACCATCGATTATTATTGTTTCTCCCGTAATAAAACGCGAAGCATTTGATGCCAGGAATAATGCCGCACTTGCCACGTCGCTCGTTTTACCTTTTCCACCCAGGGGTGTTTCACCTTTCTGAATCATTTGTTCATACGTACCACTGGCTACTTCCCAGGGTGGACGTCCGATCCTGTTTAAGCCTATATCGGTATCGATAGGTCCTGGAGCGAGGCAATTTACCCTGATATTATACGCCGCTAATTCATTGGCTAACCATTCGGTCAGAACGATTACCCCGGCTTTGGCGATACCATATACGCAGGCGCTGCCTGTCTTGAGTCCCCCTATCGATGCCATATTAATAATATTACCGGAATTATTTTCCGTCATTATACGCGCTGCGGCACGACAACCTAAATATGCACTTTTCAAGTTGATATTCATTGCCCTGTCCCACAGTTCTTCGGTGGTTTTCAGAAGTGTTTCGTGAGCGGATGCACCGGCATTATTTACCAGGATATCGATAGTGCCGAACTCCTTAGCCACCGCGTCCATGAGGGCGTTCACTTCACTCTCTTTCGTGGCATCGGTTCGCATAGCGAGAGTGCGGTGTCCTAACTCTTTGATAGCCCGGGCAGTACTATCCAGATCGCTGGTCGATGATTTGGAGCTTATACCGGAAATTGCTACATCAGCGCCGGCTTCAGCAAAGGTTAACGCTATTTCTCTCCCTATACCCCTGACACTCCCTGCTCCTATAACCAGGGCAACTTTGTCATTTAAAGAGAAATCTGGCAGACTCATAATTTCGTCTCCTTCGATCAGTGTATTATTGTTATTTGATTTTAACTCTTCCCAATAGTTAATGGTATACTCAAGAAAAAGTTCGAGGTCCAAAGTGAGTAAAATAGAAAAAATAGAAGTTCTTAATCCCCGCGGAGTAGTTGAATCGTCCCCGACCTATGCGCCTGCACCACGTATCGATAGCCTGGAAGGTAAAACAGTGGGCTTATACTCGAATGGGAAAGATGGAGTAGATAGATTTTACACGGTATTCGCGGAACTGTTAAAAGGGAAATATCCCACTGCGAAGACAATCTATTTATCGGGTGATTACCTGATAAATGATAAAAACGCAAATGAGTGGGGTTCTCAGATCGATACCTTTATTTACGGGGTTGGAGATTGAGGTTCCTGCACGTATACCGGCGTTGCCGGTACAGTAAAGCTGGAGAGAATGGGTAAACCTGGCGTATTTATTAATTGTGATACTTTTAATTTCGATGCGATTTCTGCAGCAGGCGATCATTCTATGCCCAATTTCCGTCATCGACAAATTAAATCATCTGAATTTTATAAACTACGGGGGACCATAGATACAATAAGACCGCTTGTGGAAGCAGTGTTTGACGATCTTATCGACGCATTAACCATTCCTCTGACACCGGAAGAAACAAACACGCCTCCACAGGAAATTGACGAAGACGGACCAGGTACACTTACATACATCTCAGAGTTTATCCCGATGGTCTGCGAGGAATTCGGTCAAGATTATCTCTCCAAAGGCTGGGGTGATGGACTGCCCCTGGTACCTCCTACTCCCGAACATGTTGAGTGGATGCTTTCCGGAACAAAGCGTTCTCCTGATGAAGTGATTGGCAAGATGAAACCTAAGTTAGGCACAGCTACTATAGAAAAAATCGCTATAAACGCTGTAATGGCGGGAGCAAGACCTGAATACTTTCCGGTAATCATAACTGCCGTGGAAATAATACTTGATCCGGATTTCGACCACCTTCATGTCCTTACTTCGGCAGGTTCTTTCTCTTTTATGATAGTGGTATCAGGTCCGATGGGAAAAGAAATCAATATGAATTCCGGAATCGGCTTCCTCGGGCATGGCTGGCGGGCGAACAGCTCGATCGGGCGTGCTGTGAGATTGGTGACACTCAATATCGGTCGGACCTGGCCCGGTTTGAATGATATGGCCATTACCGGAAGGGTAAACCCGCATATTTTTTATACTTTTACGGAGAACGACGCAAACCCCTGGCTACCTTACCATACGACTCAGGGTTTTCAACCGGATGACAGCTGCGTCACTGTCGCTACAGTATCAAACGCCACCCCTCAGACCAATCACTACGGAGGTATGATCGGGACCTGGACAGCAGATTCGATACTGGATAATATTGTTGCCCGTTTGATATTTACCGACCGCTGGTTGTTCCCCCGCTGGGGAATTACGGGAATGGTCCTTCAGAAAGTAACCAACAATCATTATATTATTCTGTTCCCCGAACTGGTTAGTGAATTGAATAAGATGGGCTACGACCAGGAAAGTCTTAGAAACGAGCTATATCGAAGAATTGCAGTGAGGTATGAAGACCTCAATGAGGACGATAAGAAAGGTATTCAACAGGCAATCGAAAATGGGGCAATTCCCGCAGATCGAAGACCTGTTTTTGAAAAAGCGCTAAATCCGGGAGAGGTGGTCCCTGTTCTTGTTTCGCCGGAATGTATTCACTTCTTTGTTAGCGGTGGGTCGCCCGGCTCTGCTTTCTCCTTTAATTACCTTAGAGAGGCTTTATATGCACCAAAAGGGATTTTAACAAAGCAGATTACAGGCGCTACGCTAACGAAAGCCGGCAGTGCATAACCGCCCGTAATATATATTGCACTGATAGTGGTCTTAAATAAGAGTCAATTATTGGACCTCTGGATAAAATCGGAGGTCTTTTGACAATATATGTCTTTTCCTCACCAACATGCAGGTTGCAGGTTATCACGGTTTTTAATATGGTTATAGTACTATATCCTTCATGCTAAAAAACATACCCAACCGATTTAAGCCGGGCTGTTGGGTGGTGTGAAGATCAAACACATTATGAATTTTTATAATCTGTCATTCAGAGAGAAACCAATCTTCTATGGCTGGGTAATTGTAAGCGGCCTTGGCCTGGTTACCATGGTCTCGATGGGTATGCTGGGAATAAACTTCGGACTCTTCATTGAACCTATCAGCCGCGAGTTAAAGATCGGCCAGACATTCTTTGGATGGGCGCAGTCGGCCAGGTTACTTGGCAGTGCTGCTTCCGGGTTAGTTCTCGGGCGAATATTGGATCGCTATGGAGCCCGCTGGCCGATGGCAATCGCCGGAATTCTTATCTGCGGCGTTATACTAATGATGTCGATTATACAGGAAGGCTGGCAGGTAGTTGCTATTTTTTTAATGATGGGGCTGATAGGGCTACAGGGAGGCGGCGGTAATTTATACACGGTGGTTACCATTTCAAACTGGTTCGTACGCAAGCGGAGCCAGGCAATGTCCCGAGTATTCCTCGGCACCTCGATCGGGATACTCATATTTGCTCCTCTGACAGCGTACCTGATTGAGAGTATAGGATGGCGTAATGCTACGGTCATCCTGGGAATTGTCGGAGGTGTGGTTGTTCTTCTTGTCGCTCTGCTTATAAGGCGTAAGCCGGAAGATATAGGTCAGTTCATCGACGGCAATTCTATACAAGTACCTGATATTGATAATAATGGTCCGATTGAAGGCGAACAACGGCAAGATGACCCTGATGAAGCCTTGGAAGAGTATTCCTGGACGCGAGCAGAAGCTATTCATTCTCCAGCTTTCTGGAAGCTTTCTCTGGCCTTTGGGCTGGCTGCGTTCGCCAATGGCACTATCCAGCTATTTCGTGTTCCTCATTTCGTCAGCCGGGGAATTGATCCGCAGATCGTAGCCTACTCCCTTTCTTTTGAGGCGGTGATTGTCCTGGCTATAATTATGCCCATAGGCTATGCAGCCGGGCGTATACGACTGCGTTACCTGCTGATAGGGTCTCAGCTTGTAAGGGTAATTGTCATCTTGCTTATGTTTGTAACCACGGAAGCATGGCAGGCTTTTGTGGCTAATGGACTTTTTGGCATCGCAGCAACAAGCCAGATGATTATAATGAGTATCATATACCCTAATTATTTTGGCAAAGCCAATATAGGAAGTATAAGAGGACTTGCGTTGCCTGTAACCACAGCTTTAAGTTTCGCCGGTGCGCCCTTTGCAGGGATAATTTTTGATGTCTATGGCACGTATGAGCTTGCCTGGATAGTAGCGATATCGTTCGCAATTATTTCATCGGTACTGTTTTTGTTTACACCCAAACCGACTCCACCGGTTCAACTTAATAGTTATTAATGTATTGATAATACGAAGAGAGGCGAAATACAAAAAAAAATAATGAAGCATTGCGGGCTTTTTATGTGACCAGATGAGAGTTTTTGTATGATATGGAGGTAAGAAAATGGCATTATTTCACGAATTTATTAATCAAGAATCCCGTCCACCCGACTGGCCGTATCCGATACTTTATGACGAAGAACAGGAAATCGATACGGATATTCTTGTAATAGGTGGCGGGATGGCAGGGTGCTGGGCGGCAATCAGTGCTGCCAGAGAAGGTCTGAGAGTGGCACTGGTCGAAAAGTCGGCTACAGTAAGGAGCGGCGCCGTTGGTCCCGGAGTCGACCACTGGTGTGATGCGCCCAACCACCCTTTATCCAGGGTTGACCCCGATGAGTGGGCGCAGCGATTGACAAACGCAAATGGCGGCTATAACTGTGGGATTGGTCGTCAGATACAATGCCGGGAAGACTATGATACACTTCTTGAACTGGAACAGATGGGCGGTAAAATCAGAGATACCGATGATGAATGGAAAGGTGCCGAGGGCAGGGATGAAGAGACCAAATTCATGTTTTCTCCAAGGAACAATGCGTTTCATGAGTCGAATGTTGTATTCCGTGTCTGGGGGACTACTTTTAAGCCAGTACTGCGAAAAGAATGTCTGCGCCTGGGAGTCAGTATTTACGATAGAGTGATGGTCACCAGCCTGTTAAATGAAAAAGGCATCCAGGGGGCCAGGATTGTCGGTGCTACGGGAATAAATAACAGGACCGGCGAATTCATGGTCTTCAAATCCAGAGCGACGGTACTGTGTACGGGAGTACCCGGCTCGATCTGGGTTTTCAATACGGAACTAGCCGGTATTTCCACTCACCAGTCCCGTGCCCTGTCCGGCGATGGCAATGCTATGGCCTGGAGGGCGGGGGCTTCTCTTACTTTGATGGAGAAATCCGGGCTGCTGGGCATCGGTACCGGCTACAAACATAAATGGTATGGCGGTGCCGGAGATGCCAGTTACGAGAATGTTCAGCTTGTGGATGCTAACGGTAAGAAGCTTCCGGTAGGAAATCAGGGATGGGGAGTAAATCCCCAGCCTGTCGACCGGCAGGCGCGAACCGGACCGTGGCAGGCAATTCGTGATGGTGTTCTCAAAGGGGAATACGCTCTGCCATTCTACGGAGATTTCCCCGGTATGCCCGAAATGGAACGAAACATAACGTGGGGTATGATGCTGCAGGAGGAATCGGTTACCAAGATAATTGTAGATACCTTCAACGAAGCAGGATTCGACCCATCGAAAGACCAGTTAATGAATTACCAGTTGATAGAGGGAGTCAGCCCACCTCAATGGCGCGCAATCGATATACCGGGTACCCGTGGCAGTGGTGTGATGATTGACTGGGATTTAAGAAGCAGCGTGGAAGGGCTGTATGCCGCCGGAAGCCAGCTATTTGCCATCGGAGATACCAGTTTTGCTGCTTCCACGGGCCGATACGCCGGAAGAAAGGCTGCCGACTTTGCCCGGCAAGCCGGCAAACCAACGATATCACGAGAGCAGATATCCAGAGAGAAGGCAAGGGTCTACGCCCCTGTTAAGAGAAGTGATGGAATAGAGTGGAAGGAACTCCATGCGGGGATTGCCAGGACCATGCAGTATTTCTGCAGCGAATACAAGACCGAATCGCTTTTCAATCTGGCGTTAAACTCACTTAAGGACATTGAAGAGAACTGGGTGCCGAAGCTGTACGCGCTTGACCCGCATAAACTGCTGCGCAGCCTGGAAGACCTGAGCATTCTAACCTATGCCCAGATAATCCTCCACGCTTCTCTGGCGCGTAAAGCAAGCAGCCGGTATCTCGATTTCTACAGGATTGATTACCCGGAACTGGACCCGCCGGAATGGAACAAGTTTATCACTATACGACTTGAAAACGATAAGGTAACTATCGGTGAGGTACCCCTGGACTACTGGGGCAATCTAAAAGAAAATTATGAAGCCAACAACAAAGACTACACCGGTGTTTATGTAGGATAGAAAGGAGACTCAATCATGACGAAAGAAAAAGTGTACGCACTTCCCAATGTGATTACACCGAGTAAGCCTGTAATTTTTAATGCCGAGGTCTGTAACGGCTGTAACAGATGTGTAGAGGTGTGTCCGATAGATGTTTATATCCCTAACCGTGAGAAAGGAAAGCCCCCTATGATATTACATCCGGACGAATGCTGGTACTGCGGCACATGTGTCAATGAATGTCCCGTTCCCGGGGCGGTTAAATTCAACTGGCCATTGCAGCAGCGAGGCTTCTGGAAACACAAGGAAACTGGAGAAATCTTCCGGGTGTAGGTAATCAAAAGCACAAATTCATTAGTTTTGGTTTAGAAAGAGTGTTGGATTCTTCCTGGATCCTGTTTGAGGGATATAGTGCTTGACCAGTTGAAAAAGAACCGGAGGATAGTTTGAAGACCTGTTAAGCGTAAAATGTCATAATTTTGTCATCTCCAATGTAAATATTTTATGATTTCTCCACGACGAGCGAATTATACTGCATTCGAAGGTGATGAGCAGGGAGGTTCACTTCGTAGTTACCATTTACCTAGTAAGGAGAAAAGTGATGTACTTCGGAGAAGGGCCTGATGATGCAATTGTTATGCTGGTAGGCCAAAATCCCGGTAAAGAGGAAATAAAGCAAAAACGGCCTTTCGTTGGAAGATCCGGGCGTTACCTGGATAAGGTCCTCCAGCAAAACGGTATTGATAGAAGTAAACTCTATGTGACAGGGGTTGTGAAGGAGGCAACGCCAGGAAATAGAAAGCCCTATGCTCACGAAATCGCCCGCTGGATGCCGTGTCTGATAGTTGAAATAAAACGGATCAAGCCCAAACTTATTGTTCTCATGGGCCGTGTGGCCTGGAAAACACCCCGCTTCGAAGGAATAGAGTATATAGAAACATACCACCCGGCGGCTGCAATGAGATTTCCCGAGGTTAGAAAGAGATTTGAAGCAGACATTAACAAAATTAAAAACATAATACAGAAATATGAGAAAAACGAACGTTAAATTAATAAAACTTCTTGAGGATCCAAATAAGAGCTAAGGTAAAAAAACTCATGTACTAACTACAACTTCAGAACTTATCGATGGTGGTAACTTTTATCTTTTTGGCTCCATTAGCAGCAAAGATATTATATTTAGATTAGATAAATTAAGATATCTCCAGGGACAGGTTTGTGGTTACTTATATTTATTTAGAGATAGGGCGCGATACAGGTTGTAATATTCATGCATCATCCGGCGAGCACAAATTCGCGGTACGATCGAGCAGATAGAGTCTTTGATCATGCGGACCCAGCCATGTGGAATTCCGGCGCGGTCACGTTCATAATAAAGCGGTATTATGCTGTTACCCAAGGTCTCATATAGTGAACGGGCATCTTCAATATCCTCTTGCGATAACTCTTTTGGCTTATCAAAGTTACCAATTATCCAGCCATTAGACTGATTAAAAACTTCGTACCACCATCCATCGGGCACACTGAAGTTAAGCGTCCCGTTAAGTGCGGCTTTCATTCCGCTGGTACCGCAGGCTTCTTCAAGTCTGCGCGGCGTGTTAAGCCAGACATCGACTCCTGATACAAGGTTATGTGCCAGGTGGATATCGTAGTCCTCGATGAATGCAATCCGCCCTTCAAAATTTCGGTCCAGCGCTGACGCATACACTCTATTGAGAAGGCTTTTAGAAGCAAAGTCCGCCGGATGAGATTTACCGGCGAATACAAGCTGTACAGGCCGCTTTTGGTCAGTCAGAATCTTTTTCAGGAGTTGGGTGTCACTCAAAATTAACTCCGGTCGCTTGTATTCGGTAAATCGCCGGCCAAAACCAATAGTTAATGTATCGACGTCAAACATGGCTCCTCGAGCTAATACCTGGTCGGCACTGCATACGCGCGTGCTGGAACACTCCCTGTTACGCGCCAGCATTATTTGGACCAGAGTTCTTTTTAATACCTGCCGGACCGCCCATAATTCTTCATCAGGGATTGATTCTATTTTTTCCCACAGTTTGGCGTCGTCCTGTGCTTCCAGCCAGCTGGTACCCAGATGTCTGGCGTATAACTCGCTCATTTCCGGGGCGATCCATGTGGGCAGATGTACGCCGTTAGTTACCCGGGTGATCGGTTCAGTTTTTTCGGTAGTCGCAGACAAGACAGGCTGCCACATTGTTTGACTGGTCTTTTCGTGGATTGCACTGACGGCATTACGAATACCGGATAATCTGAAACCAAGGACGGTCATGTTAAAGTTGCCATCATTTACGTTTGGATATTTACCCAGGTCCAGAAATTCCTGCCAGTATGATTCATCCTTTCCAAAACAGTCTCTAAGATGCCTGTGCACCATGGATACAGGAAAAACATCGTGACCGGCTGCTACCGGCGTATGAGTGGTGAAAAGCGTTGTCGTTTGTACCTTATTCATTCCTTCAGAGAAGGAGGAACCTTTCTCCACCTCCTGCCGCAGCCGCTCCAGCATCATGAAAGAAGTATGTCCTTCATTCGCGTGCCAGACCGAAGGTTCAAGTCCAAGTGCCTGTAAGACCCGGACACCGCCAATGCCAAGCACCATTTCCTGCTTTAACCTCTGTTCTTTATCAGCAGTGTATAGACGTGCGGTAAGCAGCCGGTCTTGCGGAGTATTTTCCACCAGATCAGTGTCCAGGAGGTAGAGATTTATTTTACCAATGCGGACCAGCCATACCTTAATAAGTAGTCTCTGATTACCAAGCCGCATTTCCAGCAGCAGTTCATTTCCTTCTCTGTCGGGACAAGAGCTCAAAGGAGCGGTGTTGAAATCAAGGAGCTGATATACCTCTTCCTGCCATCCATCCGATGAAACACGCTGGAAGAAGTATCCTTGCGGATACATGAACCCAAGAGCGACGACAGGTAAACCAAGGTCGCTGGCTTCTTTACAGATATCACCGGCAAGGATACCAAGTCCGCCGGCATACATCGGTAAAGATTGATGGATGGCAAATTCCATGGAGAAAAACGCCACCAACGGCAAATGGTCGTTACCGCTATCGATCCGGTTACCGACGGAGGCCATTTCGGCGTCAAAAGCAGCCATAACGGCATCATATGAACGGATAAAGTGCTCATCCGAAGCTGCTGATTGCAATGTCTGTTCGGAGATTTCGCGGAGTTGCTTTACCGGATTATGGTTACTCTCTGACCAGAGCGGATGGTCCAATTTACGAAACAGATTACGGGCTTCCGGGTGCCAGCTCCACCAGAGGTTGTAGGCAAGCTCATCGAGCCTGTCTATTCGCTCCGGTAGTTTTACTTCTGTTCCGCAATCACGTGGCATTAATTTTACCTGTAAAACTTTCTTTCTATTTTATATGCATTTTTTTCACTATGTTGCCTGGCTGTGATGAGTTTCAAGCTACTTTTTGAACCAGAGGTTTTGACTTCTGAACATCGATTGCATAGTCACATTGAGAATAAACCGGACAGTCCCGGCAGCTTGGGACCTTAGACCGGCATATCAATTCACTTACGTCAAGCATTGCCCCATTATACTTTTGCGGGTCTGCGACAAACGCAAGGCTTTCTCCTATAGCTTCGATAAGTCCGGCTGACGGTAAAGGTGGAAGTTCATTAGCAAAGATTCGCGTCAACATTCTGAAAACGTGCTTGTTAACGACGCCCACGGGTAAACCGTACCCAAAACATAGCATCGCCTTTATACCTTCGTGTTTTAATCCGGAAATCTCGGCGATACCATCATAATCACGCGGCAGTTCATCCAGTGTTGCCAGCCCCTTCACTATCTGTTTGAACAACCGTTGATGCTCTTCCAGATGAAGACTGACAAGCACTTCGCTTAGTTTCTCTTCGTCAGCTGCTGCCAGGTCAGCGAAGGAAGGGAAGAACTGAAGGAATCGTTCGTGTATGGTCGCTACATCATGCCTGGTTTTCTCCACCAGTATCTCGCCGATGAGAACCTGGTATGGATGGCTCCTCTGGTAGTGCCATACGTAACGGGAAGGGTAGAGGTCTGACCATAATATCATGTTCTGCTGGATAACGGGTTTCTTCCTCTCAAGTCCGTTAGCTATTAATGTTTTTTCAGCTGTTGTTGTCATTGGACCACTCTCCTTTTGAACTCAATTAACGTAGATATCGATATCTTATTTTTCACTGACCGCACCGACTTGTGATGTTTCTTTTTTACCAGCAATAGCACTCTGGGCTGCTACCAGCCTGGCTATGGGTAT
This sequence comes from uncultured Dehalococcoidales bacterium, assembly GCA_964493985.1. GTDB lineage: Bacteria > Chloroflexota > Dehalococcoidia > Dehalococcoidales > UBA2162 > MGML01. The sequence continues at coordinate 27,713 of CAZBQL010000002.1, read as the reverse complement.
TCGAAACGGGCTGCAACTGACGTAGTCCACTCCAATACCATGCAGATATTTGATGGACCGGGGCTCGCCGGCTTGCTCACCGCAAACGCCGATCTCTATGTCCCTCTTCACTCGTCTTGCCCAGAATATGGCTGTCTCCATGAGTTGCCCGACTCCATTCACGTCTAATACCTCGAAGGGATTGTCCAGGAGTATGCCCAGCTCAAGGTACGTCGAAAGGAACTTTTTCTCGGCATCTTCCCGGCTGAAAGAAAACACTGCCTGGGTGAGATCGTTCGTACCAAATGAGAAAAAGTCTACCTCTTTGGCTAATCGTTCGGCACGCATGCAGGACCGTACTGTCTCTATCATCACGCCAAATTTAAGAGTTACACCTTTGAGCAGGCTTTTAACATTCAATGCTTCCTGCGAGGTGACCACCTGGGGTACCATGATAGAAACGTCCGCCGGTACCTGATTCCATGCTCGCTGGATAGCCTCTATCTGCATCTGGTATATCTCAGGGGTAGTAACGGCAAGCCTCACGCCACGGTGACCGAGCATCGGATTAATCTCCTTTAGCTCTTCGATGCGTTGTTTCATCCGCGGGTCATCTGCTGTCGCTTCTCCCGGCAGAAACTCGTGTAACGGCAGGTCCAGTAGACGGACGATAATGGGAAGACCTTGAAGCTCGCGGAAAAGAGCGGTGAAGTCTTCAGTCTGTAGTTCCAGGAGATGCGAGATTGCCGACTTCCTCTCTGCATCGCTTCCGGCAAGAATGAACTCACGTATTTCCGAGAGTCTTTCGGGAGCGTTGAACATCCGTTCCGTACGACACAGCCCGATACCTTCCGCCCCCAGGTTTCTTGCCTGGGCGATCATCTCAGGCGTGTCGGCGTTGGCCCGGACGCCGAGTCTCTTGAACCCGTCTGCCCAACTCAGTATTTCCCCGAGCTCAGAGGTCATGCTTGCCTCTTCAAGCGGCAGGATACCGAGAAATATGTCACCGGCAGTGCCGTCGATAGTTATCTCGTCCCCTTCATTTAGCATGATTTTATTGCTGGTCAGTTGTCGGGTTTCCAGATTAATGCCGATACCTTCCGCACCACAGACGCACGGTTTACCCATACTGCGGGTAACTATAGCAGCATGAGAGGTGAGACCTCCCCGTAAGGTCAAGACACCATCAGCTGCGGCGATACCCTGTATATCATCGGGATTCGTCTCAGGGCGTACCAGGATAATCGGTACACCTTTTCTGGCCATGGCCAGGGCATCATGCGCATCAAAAACGATTTTCCCGGCGGCCGCCCCGGGAGCAGCGTTAAGCCCCCTGGCAAACGGCTTGTAGCTGTTCGCCGTGAGACGTTTATGCAAAAGGCCACGGATATCATTGACTGTAATACGCATGATGCTCTCCTGGCGCGTGATGATACCCTCCGAGACCAGATCAGTGGCAATCTTTATGGCAGCATATCCACTCCTTTTTCCCGTACGTGTTTGAAGAATGTACAGTTTACCGGACTCAACAGTAAATTCGATGTCCTGCATGTCGCAGAAGTGACGCTCCAGTCTATCAGCAATCTCCTGAAGTTCTGCAAAAACTTGAGGTAAGACTGACTTCAAAGCGGATATCGGTTCAGGCGTGCGTTCTCCTGAAACAATGGCTTCACCCTGGGCTTGGCGAAGATATTCGCCAAAAAGATCCTTGATGCCGGAGTTGGGATTGCGGGAAAAGGCAACTCCGGTACCGGAATTTTCGTCACGATTGCCGTAGACCATGGCTTGAACGACTGCCGCCGTGCCAAGAGTGGTTGGTATATTGTTCAGGCGCCGGTATTCGACAGCCCTTAAATTATCCCACGACTCAAATATACGACGGATGGCAGCCAGCATATTAGCGTAGTCTCCGATATTAAGCAGCGTGTCCATCATTCCGGGCATGGATACAGGAGCAGAAGAACGTACTGATACTTCCAGTCCCTGCCCCATCTCTCGCCCTATATCCGTCTCCAGGATTGACATTGATTGCTTGATTTCATTTTCGGGAAGCGTACCGGTATCTTTCCATTTCTTATAGGCATCGATGGATACCGCAAAGCCCGGGGGTACGGGCAGGCCTAACTGGCTCATAATGACAAGATTGGCACCTTTGTTCCCTAGCTGGTCTTTGTCGTGAAAACCATCTCTGAATGAATATACCGTATCCATGAGATGTCTGCCCCCCTTTGCACTTTAAACAGGCAAATTGATTTCGGAAAAATGATAAATTGCTCTTCTGGTTTAGCGTGATATATTATGAACCTGCTCCAGCATAATTCCTGTAATATGACAATGTCATAAAATGCAAGGCAGAAATAATACAAATTTATATCATTTGAAGAGACTCCCGGAAGCTTCGAGGTAAATTCTTGTGAGACATCGTACTCGAAAAGTGATGTTCGACCTGGTCCACTGTCTGACTGCCAGACCTTTAAAATGCTATATATTTGTAATATTCTTGTTACTCTTTTTATGACTTTTTTATCGATGTATTTATAGAATGATTTCTATTCATGACGTTAAAAGCCTCGATAAGGCGGGTTTGAAGCGCTCATTTCGGAGAAATAATCCGCGTCGGGGAGGCAGGCATTGAGCAGGAAAGGAAAGATATACATCGGGACCTCCGGATGGCATTACGGGCACTGGAAAGGTCCCTTATACCCCAAAGAGACATCATCTGAAGATTTTCTGATGTTTTACGCCAAGCAGTTTCAGACGACTGAAATCAATAATACTTTTTATCAGCTACCTACAGAAAAGACCATGGCTTCATGGCGCGATACAGTACCCGACGGTTTTGTATTCTCTATCAAGGCCAGCCGTTATATTACTCACATGAAAAAGCTCAAAGACCCGGAAGAATCTACAAGGAAATTTTTCAGCATAATCGAAGTCCTGGGTGATAAGGCAGGGCCGGTTCTGTTTCAGCTTCCTCCCAAATGGAAAGTTAACCTTGACCGGCTCGAGGAGTTTTTAGACGCGCTTCCAGGTGTTTATCGCTATTCTTTTGAATTTCGCGATACCACATGGTTCGGTCAGGATACCGAGAATCTACTGGTCAAAAAGAAAGTCGCATTTTGCATTTATGATTTCGATGGAAGACAATCACCCCGCCCGGTCACAACCGACTTCATCTATATTCGTCTTCACGGTCCTGAGGGCGCCTACAGGGGTAAATACGATAAAGGTGCTCTTTCCGACTGGACGGAAGCCATTTCAACCTGGGCGGGGGATGGTAAAGACGTGTATTGCTATTTCGACAATGATCAGAACGGCTATGCCCCTCAAAATGCTCTGAGCCTGATAGAATTACTGGAAGATAAAATGTAATGAGGGATAGAAATATGCCTGAAGGATGGGGGAAGAACCTTAAGAAATTAAACGGCACAGATAGCGGGCAGAGTTTTCAGGACGTGCGAATATGAAGCTACGCATATTGGGAACAAGGGGGGAAATCAAGTCTTCAGCACCTCGCCACTCGAAACACTCAGGAGTCTTGATAGATGGAAAACTGATGCTGGACGTGGGGGAAAAAGAGTTCCTCGACCTGAAACCAGGCTGTGTGTTCATTACCCATCTCCACCCTGACCATGCTTTCTTTATCAATGATGGCCATGATTATGGCATTGAGTTTTACGCTCCTGAAAAAGTGCCCGGAGTTACCCATTTAACGGAACCCGAGCATATGATTCTCTACGATACATATCAGGTTACACCTATCCCTACCCACCACAGTAAGAAAGTGAAATCCACAGCTTTTCTCGTCGATGACGGCGAAAAACGGATCCTTTATACCGGGGACGTCATCTGGATAAACAAGGAATACCACTCCTTGCTCTCTGGGCTGAGCCTGGTGATTACCGATGGCAGCTACCTGCGCCGTGGTGGCATGATAAGAAAGGACAAGGAGACCGGACAACTTTACGGTCACGCGGGAATTCCCGATTTGATTCGAATCTTCAAGCAGTTTACCGGCAAAATCTTGTTTATCCATTTTGGGACCTGGTTTTTCAATGACATCGGTGAAGCCAGAAAAAAGCTGAACGACCTGGGAAAGAGTGACGGAGTTTCAGTGATAACGGGTTACGACGGAATGGAAATAGAATGCTAATCTCCAGGTATGATTAACTTCAATACTGGATTGGACGAATGGATGAAGATCAAACTCCGGCATATTTCCTGTTTTCAGGCTGTTGAATCCCATTCTGAATGATAACCTGATTCCGGTCGGCCATGACTCTCAGGCTATAGATGTTCGGGAGTTTATCTATCATTCATAATACCACTCAACCGCTGTTCAGTTTCGGCAATCTTCTTCAGCACCGGAAGTACACTGTCCGGGTTTACGGAGATGGAATCTATACCGGATTCGACCAGAAATCCTGCGAATTCCGGATGATCGCTGGGTGCTTGACCGCACAATCCAACTTTACGATTAGCCTTGTGGGCTGATTCGATAAGGTTGGCAATAGATCTCTTTACCGCCTTATTCTGCTCATCGAAGAGATAAGCGAGGTTTTCTGAGTCACGGTCTACTCCCAGAGTAAGTTGAGTGAGATCATTGGAACCGATAGAAAAGCCATCAAAGAACTCAGAAAATTCTTTCGCGAGAATGATGTTAGTGGGCACTTCCGCCATGACGTAAACCTCGAGTCCGTTCTTTCCTCGTTCCAGTCCGTTCCTGGACATGACTTCCAACACTTGCTGCGCTTCTTCAGGGGTGCGACAGAACGGTACCATTACCACAACATTCGATAAGCCCATCGTTTCTCTGACCAGTTTGATCGCCCGGCATTCGAGAGCAAAACCATCCCGGTAATGCTCGCTATAGTAGCGTGATGCACCGCGGAAACCCAGCATGGGATTGGCTTCCTCCGGTTCGAAATCCCTGCCGCCGATGAGGTTTGCATATTCATTGGTCTTGAAATCGCTCAACCGGACAATAACAGGATTCGGGTACTGTGAAGCTGCGATTATACCGATTCCCTGGGCAAGGTGATCGATAAAGTACTGACCTTTATCCTCATAAGCGGCTGTCAGTTCCTCTATCTTTCGCCTGGCATCCCTGTCTTTCAATTGATTGAGACGCAGGAGTGCCATAGGATGAATTTTGATAACGTTGTTAATAATAAATTCTATACGTGCCAGACCGATGCCCTTTGCGGGTAGCTGCCACCAGCGAAAAGCTCCTGCAGGACTGGCGATATTCATCATTACATCAGTATTTGTCTCCGGAACATTTTCGAGATTAATATCTTCAGTTTCATATGCGACAATACCTTCGTAGACAGAGCCTTCATCGCCATTTACGCAAGATATAGTTATTCGCTGCTCATCTTTTAATATCGCAGTCGCTTTTCTGGTACCTACCACAGCCGGGATTCCCAACTCACGGCTTACGATAGCGGCATGAGATGTTCTTCCTCCATGGTCTGTGACGATACCGGCTGCGCGCTTCATAATAGGCTCCCAGTCGGGGTCGGTCATGCCTGTCACGAGAATGTTGCCGTCCTTGAAACGGTCGATTTCACTTGTGCTCTTGATGAGCTGGGCCTTTCCGGAGGCTACCGCCTGTCCAATGCTCAGCCCCATTACCAGAACATTACCTCTTTCCTTCAGGTGATATGTTTTAAGTGAATTCGCTGTTTTCTGAGACTGCACCGTCTCCGGCCTTGCTTGAACAATGAACAATTCACCTGTATCTCCATCCTTTGCCCATTCAATGTCCATCGGCTTGCCGTAGTGGTTTTCGATAGTTACAGCCCAGCGGGAAAGCTGGATAACCTCGTGGTCATCCAGGGAATACATATTTTGCTCTTCACGGGACGTGGCTACAGTCCTGGTGGGATTCGCTTTATCTATGGCATAAATTATTTTTTGTAACTTTTCTCCCAGTGAACGGCTTATTATTGGAGTAAATTTATCTCTGTCCAGCAGCGGTTTGAATATTATAAATTCATCAGGATTCACCTGACCCTGGACTACACTTTCTCCAAGACCCCAGGCAGAGTTAATGACTATAACATTTCTAAAACCCGTTTCAGGGTCTATAGTAAAAATAACTCCTGAAGAAGCCTTGTCAGAACGCACCATCTTCTGTATGCCAATAGAAAGGGCAATATCCATATCGTCAAAACCTTTGTCTTTTCGATAGTTAATAGCTCGATCAGTAAAAAGAGATGCATAACATCTCTTGCAGATATCCAGGAGGCTGGTTTCTCCCCTGATGTTAAGAAAGCTCTCCTGCTGACCGGCAAAACTTGCCTCGGGTAAATCCTCTGCGGTAGCACTGCTTCGCACTGCCACGCTTATTTCCTTCGAATCATAGCGCCGACTCAGTTCACGGTATGAATCTTTAATCATATCTTCGAGATCAGCAGGAAAGTTCGCGTTAAGAATTAATTGGCGGACGGCTCTTCCTGTTTCCTGAAGACTTTTTGTTTCGTTTCTAAAATCTTCCAGTTGTGATTTTATTTTATCATTCAGATCATTTTCGTCCAGGAAAGTCCTGTAGGCTGAGGCGGTGGTAGCGAAACCGTCAGGTACTCGAATACCTTTATCTTTCAACTCTCTCACCATTTCTCCGAGAGACGCATTCTTCCCGCCTACCAGTGCAACATCTGACACAGATACTTCCTCAAGCCAGGCTATTTCCTTCTGTGTTTTAACTACCATTCAAATCCTCCAATACCGATTCGTTAGTAATCAGTAATTCACTCCCGATTTTTAATTGTTTTTAGATGGCTTATTCCGTCAATCCCCGGCGTAAATTCGACAATTTTCATAAATCCGTTTCTTCCTTTTCTATCTGACTGCATTTACCTAACAAAAATAAGTCCAGAGAACCATTTCGAAGAGCCCCGGACTCACTAATACCTGTCATAAAATCAGTTACCCCTTACGTCGTCATTGTCGTTTATCCTTCTGCCGTCTAAGTAAGTGATATTACATTTTGACTGCTTCTTCTCTGATCCAGTAGCGCTCACGGTCATAATGGCGATGCAGGCTTTCCTCGTAATCGCGGTCAATAACGGTTTCATCCGTATATTCAGGGGCCTGTTTGACAGTGTCACGGATTAAGTCCATGGATACCTCACGCAGAACCCAATTCACGTCCTCCATCCACTCGGGAGAAACAAGAACATGTTTACCGGGCAACCAATCGCGAGTATCGATTACCAGGTATCTGATCGCCCATGTCTTGTCATCAACAAGAAAATCCGCTATGTGTCCGATATCTCCGTCTTTTGCCATGAGATGATAACCGCGGACTTCGTCGGTACTGCGAAGATCAGGGTCCCACTTGTCTTTTTCCGAAGGAGTTTGGGATCTTACGGGAGGAAGAATGGGATAATAATAGCCTCCCCAGGTATAAGGCCCATACCAGTAACCCGGCCAGCCGAAATACCCATAATAAGACTGCTCGTATTGCCTCGATACCGGCTTGTCAGCTTCAAGTGATGGACTTTTTTCGATCTCCTTCATGGTTAACTTTACATTAATTTGCTTCTCCTCCGGATCTACTCCGTCAAGGGCATACGGCGAAATCAGCACCGTCCTCCCTGTAAGCCAGTTCCCTGTATTAGCTACCAGGTATCTGACTGTCCAGTACCTGTCGTCAAAATAAAGGTCTTTTACTTTACCGATTTCCCCATCTGAAGCATTCATTTGATGGTTGTTTAATTCTTTTGCTTTATATAACATAATTCACCGCCACGCCTGATGATATTTAATATATTCAATAAACTACGATTCCGATTTTTAAAACTATGTGATACTAGAATCATAACCTGAGGCAAATTGAGAAGTTATAAAATACAGAATGAACATATTACAAAATTATGACATTTTGAATAGTGGGAAGGTGATTGCTGTAATATTAGGGGGAAAGACCTATCTATTTCTCAGCAACGCAACGGGAAATGAATTAAATACCTGGGCTAGAGGGAATGTTTTCTCTTCCCGGGATAATGTGATGTGCTCTCTCGTAAAGACATTTTCCCAGTCCGCAGGTGCTGTTTTCGGAAAATACAAAACATCTTCTTCCCATATATCTTGACCGTATGGTAAGACACCTGTTACTGTCATGCTAGTTAAGAAAAGAGGTACCACGGATACCGCCCATTTGTCAGAGGTATTTCTGGCGAAGGCACAGATGTGTTTATCTTTATTACCAGCTTCCATAGGCAGGTAGTCTCCATGTAAAAACAGGGGTAAAGAATCCTTACGTGTATGCAGGGCCTTGTAGATGGTATACATTTTTATTCTGCCATCTTGCCAGCAATCAGAAATTTGTCGAATAAACGTTGCTTTGTCACCTGTTTCCTGCTTTCTGATTTCTCCCAGTAGTTGTGTCCGTAGTTCATAATCAACCGGTCGCCTGTTATCAGGATCGACAAGGCTGAAGTTCCAGAGTTCATTACCCTGGTAGAAATCGGGTACCCCTGGAGAAGTTATCTTTAGCAATGTCTGCGAAAGTGAATTTAAAGCACCAAAAAAGGCCACCTGCTGCTGAAGCAGCAGGAAATCATCAAGGAACTTCTTACTCAGCGAACTATTCAGGACCGCCTCAATAAAACGGATGAGAGCATGTTCATAGTCTGCATGCGGATTAATCCAGCCGGTCCTGGACTTGGCTTCTTTAACCGCTTTGAGCATGTAGTCCTTGAGACGTCGCTGGAATTCGGTAAACACGGACTCATCTAAAGGCCATGCACCGAGCATAGTCTGGTAGAGGAGTATCTCTGTTTCCGGACCCGGGACCGGCATTCCCTTAACATCCTGTTTTAACGATTTATTCAAATCCATCCATTTTTTCAGATGATTTTCCCATTCCTCGGGAATTTCCGAGAGAACGTTTATTCTTGCCCTGACATCCTCACTTCTTTTAGTATCGTGAGTGCTTGTACTATTCATCGTCCCCGGCCAGTGACTCAAACGGTCCATATTGATGGAATGGTATTCAACAGGGGTAATACCGCTCCCGCCCGGGTCTCCGCCCACTTCATTCATTGAGACCAGTCGATGGTAATTATAGAGGGCTGTATCTTCAACTCCTTTTGCCATTATCGCTCCGGTGAGTTGCTGCCAGCGAAGGACGAATTCAAGCCATTCTTTCTTTACAGAATCAGGACAATCGTGGGTGAATTCGAGTAACAGCACCTTTTTCAGGAACATTGACGCCTGCACATCAGGGTGCTTATCCAGATAACCGGCAATACGGAATGCCTGTTCAATAGATTGCCTGTCTGCATCTGAAACCGAATAATCCCTTATATACGTTCGATATACCGGCAGACAGGCGGTTACCAGTACCAGAACTGCCTTGATGTTTTTTTCCTCTATTTCGTGATAGCCTGCATTCGAAGAAAGCCGTGACAGGTATCTGCCCAGGGCTGATATCTCGTCGGAAAATAAATGATGAATCACCCATTTTTGTTTTTCAATAACAATATCAGAATAAGAATCTTTACGCCCGGTAACGTGCCTGTACACAGCGTCAAGTTTCGAAATTCCGTCTTTACTTATGAATAAGCTGTTTACCCAGTTTGTAAAATCGTATCCGGTGGTGCCGGACACCGGCCATTCTACGGGTAATGCCTCATTTCCGGTAAGAATCTTTTCAACGACCAGGTAATAATCATCTTCACCAGTCAAGTATTGAGTAGCTTCCTGTAAGCGGGTCAGGTATTCCAGCGGATTATAAAGCCCATCTATATGATCGATCCTTAGACCGGTAATTTTCCTTTCGTTTATAAAGCGTAAAATGAGTGAATGGACTGTCTCAAAAACGGCGGGATTTTCAACCCTGATGCCTACCAGATCGCCGATATCAAAGAACCGGCGATAACCTCCCGAATAGTTCTCAAGGTCTCCGAACGCAAGCCAGTCGGTATCAAAATATCCGGCATATACGGAATCATTACCCTTATCCAGGAAATTCTGCCACCAGGGATTCTCATGGCTGGCTGCCATATGGTTTGGAACGATATCAAGAAGCATTCCCATGTCTAACGATTTCAAGACTTCCGATAATTTATTAAAGTCCGTTTCTGTCCCCAGTTCCGGGTCCAAGGATTTTGGGTCAATAACATCGTATCCGTGGAGACTCCCCTGTCGGGATTTCAGTACCGGTGAAGAATATATGTCGGTAATGCCGAGATCATACAAATAGGGCACAAGCTTTGTTGCGTCCTCAAAAGGGAATTCTCTGTTCATCTGGAGCCGGTAGGTAGCGGAAGGTTTTCTCACTCTGCCACCTGTTCTACGCGCATTGAGAGTTTTTTACCGAGTAAAACGAATTGTTCCAGCCACTCGGCAGCCATTTTATCACCCAGTTCGGTTTTTTGCTTGAATTCAGGGTAAGTATTTTCAAGCAATCTGTTGAAATAGTTCTGGACCTTCCAGATATCTACCTGAAACGGAAGGATATCAAAAAGACTGCATATTTCATTCAATCGAGTAAGCAGGCTGACATCCGGGGGATTTTCCAGAAGTTGATTCATTAAACGTTCAAGGCTTTTCTGCAGAAGGTAGCTCAGACCTTCCGAGTCAATATCAGCCTGCCATATCTGGGCTTCGCCAAGGAGATTTTTAATATTATCCGTATTAATCGTCTCCTCACCCATAGCCTTGCGCAGACCACCATTCAGGATAAATTCGGCGGCAATATGGAAACTTTTCGGAATAGGGTATCCAATTTCATGAAGAAAACGCATCGGAGGATAGTGGTGTTCATAGACCTGATAATAGGCGGAATCTATTTCCTCCATAACCGATCTTAGTATGTTATCCAGTACTTTCCGCTGTTCGTCCCGGAAAAGGTCTTTGATCGAATAGGTGGACATTCCGAAGTGCTTATCAAGGAGGCGTATAACTTCCGGGAAGTCGCCTATAATACAGGTCTGAGTTATTTCTGCCACCATGGACTGATAAGTATTCCCACCATAATAATCCCGAACGCCGGCATTGATATTATGGTCTCCGAAGTGAAGAACACCGAAACTTTTTTCCGCATGGTCGTGAGTAATTTCAGAGGTTATATCAGCCCATCCGGCAGCGAGTCTTGTCCTGCCGCATTCTGCTGTCTGATAGTCTTTGACATCGACATGATAGCAAAAAATGTCTGCACGGTCTCCATAGTCTTCGAACATAGAGCTTACTGCAAAGTGAGTGGTAACCTTGGTGATATCGACCATAGCCGGTCTGATATACTTTTCGTAGATTTTACGCCCGTCGCCGTGCTGTCGCAGATTGCTCTTTGCCAGTTCGAGACGTTCCAGGAAATGATTTTCGATATCATTACCGAATAACTCTCCGGCAAGCTGCACCGCTCTGCCCGCATATTGAATGACCTGGACCGTTTCTATACCGGAAAGCTCATCGAAAAACCAGCCGCAAGAGGTATACATAAGCATGGCATGTCGCTGCAACTCCAGCAACTTCAGCATTTCTCTGGTTTCCTCGTCGCTTAACTCACGATCGCAATTCCGGTGAATGAAATCGGAAATATTTTCCGGTGAGCGATTCAGGATTACCTGTATATAATCATCGCGGGCAGCCCACGGGTCTTTCAAAAGACGGGAGGCAGATTCCTGATATTTTTCAACCAGGGTATCCCTTAACCAGTCAAACGCATTTCGTAGAGGAGCCCGCCATTCCTGGTTCCATTCCGGATTTCTCCCGGCATTACAACCGCAGTTGGAACGCCATCGTTCGATACCGTGACTGCAGCTCCATGAAGTATTTTCGATAATTTCGACCTGATGGGTTGGAGGGAAGTGTTCCAGGTATTCAGCGTAATTGGTAAATTTTGCCAGGTCCCTGGATTCAATATAATCAATGGCATAAGCCAGTGCCATATCGGCAAACCGGTGATGGTGGCCATAGGTCTCACCGTCCGATGCAATATTAATCAGTTGTGAATGAAGTTTATCTGGCTGGAAAGCATCAATCAGCTTTTTAGCAAAATTTTCACCGCTTCTTAATAAGTCGCTAAAAGCAATTTCGTTCGACGTACGACCGTCGTAAAAGAATACCGCTATCTTCCTTCCCGAGGGTAAATCCAGCTCGTAAGCCATCGTTGGATCGACGGGATCCGTCTCTTTATCATTCCAAACGTTTTTCCCGATCCGGCGGACACGTTTTGCCTGGTGTGGAGCTAAAATGGTAAACAGGAGTCCGGATTCAGCCATAATATCAAGCGTCTCAAGATCTACCGCTGTTTCAGGTAACCACATCCCTTCGGGTTTTCGACCAAAGCGATACTCGAAGTCTTTTATTCCCCATAGTACCTGCGTGTGTTTATCCCTGGAGTTAGCCAGCGGCATAATCATGTGATTGTAAGCCTGTGCCATTGCCGAACCGTGACCGGAAAAGGTCTCCTGGCTAACTTTGTCGGCATCGAGTATTGCCTGATAGGTCTCCGGAGAATTGTCTTTCAGCCAGGACAGAAGAGTTGGTCCAAAATTAAAGCTTATCCTGGCGTAGTTGTTGGTAATCTGCCGGATGTAGCCTTCCTCATCCAGTATCCGAGATGCAGCATTAGGAGCATAACATTCGTTGGTTATTCTCTCATTCCAGTCATGATAAGGATAGGCGGAGTCCTGCATCTCCACATATTCCAGCCAGGCGTTTTCCCTGGGAGGCTGATAAAAGTGTCCGTGAATACATACATATTTTTCCATTTATCATTCCTTAATATAGAGGATAAATTGCCATGGGCTGAGATGAAAAGTGAGTTTCTCGTCGTTGGATTGTATTTGTTTGGGCATTTTACTGCCCTTTCCTTTCCAGCGGTCATCAGCCGAATCGATTGCGCTGTTCCAGACTCCGGGCGGGACTGTTAGTTCCACAGTTGTGAGTTTATCGTTGAAACAGGAGAAGATAATTGCTTCACTATTTTTATCAACACGCCGGGTGAACAGGAAATTATTGTCTTCTCCATGGCTTACTTCCATTCCTTCTTTGCTTAGAGTAAAAAGGGCCGGGATTGTTTTTCTGAGTTTGATTAACTCTTTATAATAAGCCAGGAGCGTAGTGCTTGGTTCTCGATTTTTCAGACCGTGGTCCAGCTTCGCACGGAGAAATGTTGCCCTGTCCTTGGGATCCGGTATCTCAATTTCCCATTTGAAAGCAGCGAACTCTTTCTGACGGCCTTCACGGACTGCTTTGATTAAGTCCGGGTCCGAGTGGTCTACGAAAAACGGGAACGGGGCTGTTTCTCCATATTCTTCTCCCATGAACAGCAGCGGCACAAAAGGTGAAAGTATTACGATTCCTGCTGCCAGTTTGAGCGCATCGAAAGTCACGATCCGGGTGAGACGGTCATTCTTCGCACGATTACCGACCTGGTCATGGTTCTGTGAAAATACGGTGAAACGTTCAGCCGGTATATCTTTCGAAGAAGTACCGTGCCTTCTCTGACGGAATAAAGAATACTCTCCCGAATACACAAACCCTTCCTGGAATGCCTTTACAAGGTGTTTCATTTCTCCATAGTCCTGATAGTATCCTTGCCGGTCACCGGTTAACAGGGAATGCAACGAGTGATGGAAATCATCATTCCACTGCCCGTCCAGACCATAACCACCGAGTTCAGGCGGTCTGATAAGACGAACGTTATCGGCTGAGCTTTCGCCAATCAGAAATGCCTTTCTACCGAGTTTATTCACAGAATCGTGAAATTCTTCGGAAAGCTGCTCGATAAATGTGTAAGGCGTATTATCCAGGATAGTATGGATTGCATCGAGACGAAAAGCATCGATATGGCAATCTCTCATCCAGTACAGGACGCTTTCAATAAAAAACCGCCGGACATGATCGCTGTGAGGTCCATCGAAGTTAATAGCCGATCCCCAGGGAGTACTATACTTTTCTGTGAAATAAGGGCCGAAGTCATTTACATAATTTCCTTCCGGACCGAAGTGATTATGGACAACATCGAGTGCGACCGCCAGCCCTTTGAGATGGCAGGCATTTACCAGCCGTTTCAGTGCCTCAGGCCCTCCATAGGAATGCTGTACCGCGTAGGGATAGACGCCGTCGTAGCCCCAGTTACGTTCCCCGGGAAACTGGTTGACGGGCATTAACTCAATAGCGGTAATGCCGAGATCAAGGAGGTAGTCCAGGTATGGAATGATTGCAGTTAACGTTCCTTCAGAAGTAAAAGTACCTGTATGAATTTCATATATAATATACCGGTCAAGCGGTATTCCTTTCCAGTCTGCATCCTGCCAGTCGAAACCGGTCTCTACAACACAGGAGGGTCCATGAACGCCTTCCGGCTGAAATCGTGATGCCGGGTCAGGGCGGTCTTTTTCTGAATTGAGACGAAGAAAATAGAGAGTTCCCGGTAAAACATCACTCGTAGTCGAATGATAATATCCCCACGAGTCTTTTTCCATATCTATCAGGCGTTCCTTCGGTGATGTGATATGCACCTCCAGCTTATCGGCAAAGGGTGCCCAGACAGTGAAGCTGCAGTTACCTTCGCCTGAGTAACTTGCACCGAGACGATCTCCGGTCATCATTTTCTTTTCCTCCGGCTGGCAAAACAAACGAGTGAAAGTGGGGGCACAATTATCTCAATGGAATGCGAACGTCCGTGCCAGGGAATTTTTTCGGCCCTTAAGCTTGCCAGGTTTCGCTGGTCGCTGCCACCGTATTGGAGTCCGTCGCTGTTTAGGACCTCTTTCCATACACCTCCCCGCGGGACGCCGATCCGGTATCCTGTGTGAACGGTAGGGGTAAAATTACATACCGTAATTATAATATCCCCGGTGCTGGAACCTCTTCTGAGATAAGTCAAAATGCTTTGCAGGGCATCGCTGGCATCTATCCATTCGAAACCGCCCGGATCACAATCGAGTTCATGAAAGGCGGGTTCGGCACGGTAAAACTTGTTTAATTCTATCAGCCAGTTTTGAAGCTGGAGATGGCGGTCGTATTCCAGAAAATGCCAGTCCAGGCTGCCGTCGTGATTCCACTCATTCCATGGGCCAAATTCGGCACCCATGAAAAGCAGTTTCTTACCTGGCTGGGTGTACATATAGCCCAGCAGCAGACGATAATTGGCAAACTTTTGCCAGTCATCACCCGGCATCTTTCCCAGCAGGGAACCCTTGCCGTAAACAACTTCATCATGGGAAAGGGGCAGAACGAAGTTTTCATTGAAAGCGTATAACATCCGAAATGTCATTTCATTCTGATGGTATTTCCTGTGCACGGGATTACGTGACATATATTGAAGAGTATCATGCATCCAGCCCATGTCCCATTTCATGCCGAATCCCAGACCACCGACATATGTTGGCCTGGAAACCATCGGCCAGGCTGTTGATTCCTCGGCAATAGTCTGCGTGTCCGGGTAGTACTGATATACTGCCTCATTCAACTTTTTTAAAAAGGCAATCGCTTCCAGATTTTCCCGACCTCCGTATTCATTTGGGATCCACGAGTCTTTTTTCCTTGAATAGTCGAGGTACAGCATGGATGCAACTGCGTCAACACGAATTCCATCAACGTGATATTTATCCAGCCAGAACAAAGCGCTTGATATCAGGAAACTCCTGATCTCGGATCGTCCATAATTAAAAATATAGCTTTGCCAGTCAGGTTGAAATCCTTTCCTGGGGTCTTCGTGTTCATAGAGATGAGTACCATCGAAATAACCGAGACCATGCTGGTCGGTGGGGAAGTGGGACGGTACCCAGTCCAGAATAACACCGATGCCGTTCTGATGAAGATAATCTACAAGATACATAAAGTCCCGGGGTGTGCCGTAGCGGCTTGTCGGAGCAAAGTAACCTGTAATCTGGTATCCCCATGAACCGTAGAAAGGATGTTCCATAATCGGTAAAAATTCAACGTGGGTGAATCCTGTTTTCAGTATGTGTTCTGTGAGTTCGGGGGCAAGTTCGCGGTACGTGAGAAAACGGTCCTCTTCAACCTTTCTCTTCCAGGAACCGAGATGAATTTCGTATATGGAGATCGGCGCATAGATCGAGTTATGCGGTCTCCTGGTCTTCATCCAGTCGCTATCTCCCCATTCGTAATCAAGGCGGTAAATGACCGAGCCGGTTTTTGGAGGTGTCTCTGCATAGAATGCGAATGGATCAGCCTTATCGACATTGTAGCTTTTGTAACGTGATTCGATATGATACTTATAAATAGACCCTTCCGGTATTCCTTCGACAAAGCCTTCCCATACTCCCGAACTGGCTTTTGGCTGCAGGGGATGACTCATTTTATTCCAGCCGTTGAAGTCACCTGTGACGGATACATGCCTTGCATTGGGTGCCCAGACAGCAAAATATGCCCCTTCTTTTCCTGAAACTGTTGCAGGATGAGCTCCGAGTTTTTCATAAAGCCGATAGTGACTTCCTTCATTGAAGAGAAATATATCCTCTTCGGAAAGCCAGGATACGCCTTTTACATTCATATTAGAAATTTTGTGCTTTTGCATCCGCTTTACCCGTTTCCGCTTTCCCGGTGCCGAAGCCTGTCTATCTTTTTTAGAATTTCCTGTAAACCTGATATCTGGTTAAAATCATCCAGTTGATAGGCAGCCCTGCGTCTCCAGTTGGGATATTCGGTGCTCGTACTTGGTATGTTCTGGGGCTTTGTTTCCAGCCATAGGTCTTCCAGGTTAATCAGCAATACATACGCTCGACTCGCTGACAGAAACGACAAACTAGCCTCAAGAGCGGTTGTTAAGTCAGGTGTGTCGGTTTTCAACCGGCCTTTCTGTTTCAATACCCGTGCGAGTAAGTCTCTCATCACACGCCGGGAATTCTGTTCCTGTATTTTCTGGTCGTTGTTTATCAATCCCAGTTTAAAACGGTGCTCAGTATCCAGCCCCTGCCAGCAAGCGGCAAACGGATACATGTCGTGAGTATTTAGACTGGCTACTACATTTCGGGGAACTGCCGGCAGGTTTTTCCCTTTGTTCGAGACCAGTTCATAATGCAGCACATACATTCGTTCAAAGCCATTTCGATTCATTGCCGGTTTCACATAAGGCGGTACGGTCCCCAGGTCTTCTCCGACTATTACCGTTTTATTTCGTTGCGATTCCAAAGCGAGTATGGCATAAAGCTCGTTCGCATTATACCTGAGGTAAATTCCTTGTTCCGCGCTAAAACCTGCAGGTATGGTAAACAACCTGTGTAAGCTCATTACATGGTCGATACGAAGTAAACCGGTCTGTTTCATATGGTGTTGCAGGTAGGAGATAATGTACCGGTATCTCTGTTCCCTTATTTTTTGAGGGTGCGGAGGATTAAATGTCCAGTTCTGCCCTTTGGTAAACACCGTATCCGGTGGAGATCCGGTAGCGGTATCCTTAATGAAATTATCAGGTTCGTGCCATACATCATAACCATTGGGATGAACGCCTAAAGGCAGGTCCAGATACAGCTCGACACCCTTCGTTTCCGCTTTTTTTATTGCTGAATTTATTTGCTGATAGGCAAGCCACTGCGCGTAAAGATAGTAATTTTTGTCCTCTTCGTAATAGTCTCCCTCATCCAGAACGCCATCCCGGCTTGCTTCCCCCCATTTCCTCCAGGGTAACTGCTTTTTATCAATGGCGGCACGGAACCGGGCATAGTCTTCGATTGCAGGATTTTCATCCACAAATTTCCGCAGTTCAAGTAAACGATGCGATGCACTGGAAAAGAAAAATCTACTCAGCTCCTTTAGAACCCGGCGTTTTAGTCCAGCCTCAGACCGGTAATTTACCAATTCCGAATCTTTAAGATGTTGTACAGTTTTCCGAAATGACTCTGATTCCATGATCAGCTGTGCCTGCGGACACTCGCTTAATTCGGGAATACCCTCGATGTTAAGATAGAAGTCATTCCATGTTAACCGGCTTACAGGGAGATAGGGGCTGTTGCTGGCTTCGCTTTCGGTAAATGTTGGCAGGAGTGGTAAAGTCCCGATGATATCTCCACCTTTTTCACTCACCCACCCGGCAAACTTTTCCAGGTCGGAATAATCTCCTGCCCCCCAGCTTTTTTTACTACGCAGAGAATAAAGGGGTAAAAAGATTCCCCACCAGCGCCTGGTTGCGTGGTCCGCATTGTAGGCCTTAGCCGGGGAATAAATCAGCATGCCTTCCTCACTTCCATGATGGAGTTCAACAATGATGGTATGGTACCCCCAAGGTATGTTTTTATTCAAAGGTAAATATTTTATGAAGTATCGTTCGCCATCTACTTCATTACAGTTGATCACCGGCGTATCGGCAGCCGACCAGATGAAATTGTGTTCGTCTCCATTTTCCAGTATCAGCGAACAGGGTATTTCAGTATCGGATAAGGATGAGTGAAGACGCACTTCTACCTGCGGTGGTTCTCCTTCACGCACAACGCTGACTGGCTCCAGCGGCTGCCGCCAGATATCGCGTTGTTTTTCACGCCAGGCATTCTCAACATCAGCAGCGGTTTCAACAGGCGCTCCGAGAGACCGCAGCAATGCGAGTAAAGCCTCGGGAGAGCTGTGCCTGTATTGATCGTTAACATCATAATAGGCGGTCTGAATCCCGTAAAGCCGGGCAAGCCGGTCAAGGAAACGGATGCGTGCGGCAGGACTCATTACGCTATCTTTCCCCTGATGTTTCCTTTGTATCCTGCTGTATGTTCTTCATTGCAGCCTCTTTGTTAATTCTCCCTGTTTTTCAGGCAGTTTTTCACCGGCAGATTCGTTTTCGATCCCGAGCACTTCAAGAACTCCCTGGATCGGTAATCCTATCCAGTCAGGTCGATTATTCAATTCGTAATTTATTTCATAAACGGCTTTGTCCAGTAGATAGGCCTCAAGTAAGGTTCTCTGTCCGTCCCTGGTCTCCGGAAGTATCGGGGAATCCATCATTATTTCCAGGTATGAGCTGAGGAATACGGAAGTAACCCACATATACCAGCAAACCGCCCATTTTTCGAGAACCGGAAGATCTTCTACACGATGCGGCGTTGCGGATTGACCATGCAGGGCAACGTACGCAGCGTAATGAAACGAGCGTATCATGGCGGCGACGTCTCGGAGGGGTGTCCGTTTAATACGGCGCTCTCCGAGAGAACGGGCAGGTTCACCCTCAAAATCAATGATAATGAAGTCATTGCCCGTATAAAGGACCTGACCAAGATGGTAGTCGCCATGATTCCTGGTTCTCATACCTGTTATCTTGTTCCTTGTAACTTCTCGGTATTTTTCTACAATAGAATTTTCAAGCCCTATTACTTTTCTGGCGCTTTCTTTTACATCATCAGGCAGATACCTTACACGGCTCTCTAACCGTTGCATAACCTGGTGGGCAAAACTTCTCATGCCATGGAATAAAGCACGCTGGTAAGTTATCGAAAACGGTTCCGGTACGAAATTAGGGTCATCAACTGCCGATCCGAAAGCCAGGTGCATTTCAGCGGTGCGCTGTCCGAGAAGTTGCGCCGGAGTTAAATACGGACCGATCAGGTTGCCTATTTCTTCGGGAACAGTTTCATTGGCATTATCCAGCAAACATGTTCCGGCGGGCATCTGTAGTTCAACTTCCGGATGTACAAGAACTCTTTCGAAAAATTGTCCCAGGGAGTCGAGCGTATAACGCCAGGCGTCACCTTCGTTTTGTACATAACCATGTAAAATCCCCAGGGTTACCGACTCCTTCCAGCGGCGTCTGTACTCGACGAAGCCTGCTACGGATGCAGTGTTGGAAAACGGCTGGATTTCGGTAAAGAACTTGCCAATTTCCAGTTCAGGGCTTACACCTTCCTCCAAACGACGAAACAGCTTAAATTTAAACCTGTCACCATACACGAACGATGTATTTGACTGTTCGCCCTGCAAAAGAGACGACTCCTGAGTTTCCTTTGCAGGTTTACGTAAAAGATTAAACAAACGTCTTGAGCAATCGGCCGCCAGCTCTCCCTTTTCTCCTTTGAAATGCCGCCGTCTGCCCACAGCATTCAGTAACATTTCACGAAAATACCTCGATATCGTTGGATCATATATGATGCCCGTTCTTTCGCCGGTTCTTGTTTTTAGCTTTACTCTTGAAATAATCGCTTGTTGATTTTCGTTCATTATCTTTTCAGCTTGTTCTCCGAGGGCAAAGCCAACAGGAATCAAGTACGTCTCAGGCTCATCGTCTGTGTAATCGATTCGCAACATAATCATGTGATATTCACTTTGATCAAATGGGATAGTAATACATTCCTCTATTGAAGAAGATACTATTTCCCTGGATTTACCGGCGAACCAGCGTTTCCCCGTAGCGTATTGCAGTAATACCGCTGCAAACGCCGGTTTTTTTGTTTTTGCATAAAGATTTTTCCAATTCTGTGAAACCAATAATTCCGGAATAACAGGTTTTACCCGTAAATTTTTTACAGTGACTTGTTCTTCCGGACTCCGTTCCAGTGAAAACCAGTAGAAAGAATAGGGACCGAGTGTCAACTGGTAGGTTGATTCACCGATAACCGGGAACTCAGCTTTACCGAAAATTTCAACCGGAGAGAGTCCCTCAAATTCCGTAAGGTTCAGTCCGGTATGCTGAGCATGCCGGGAAAGGTTAGCAACAACGAGTATGCTCTCATTTCCATACCGTCTTATGAAAGCAAGAATTTTCCGGTTAGGCGGTTGGAGAAATTTGAGGCTGCCGCGGCTAATAGCCTTAAAATGCTTCCTGGCAGAAATCAGTCTCTTCATCCACCAGAGAAGAGAATCCTGATTGTTCTGCTGGTTCTCGACATTACAGGCTTCATAGTGGTACTCCGGATCAAAAATTACCGGTAAATATAGTTTTTGAGGGTTGGCGCGGGAGAAGCCGGCATTTCTGTCTGCACTCCACTGCATCGGGGTGCGAACACCGTCACGGTCACCAAGAAAAATATTGTCTCCCATACCTATTTCATCGCCATAGTATATAATCGGCGTGCCGGGTAGTGAAAAAAGGAGACCGTTCATCAATTCTATCTTTTTTCGATCATTATTAAGTAAAGGGGCCAGGCGGCGTCTGATTCCAAGATTAACCCTTGCGTGGGTGTCATAGGCATAAACCCGGTACATATAGTCGCGCTCTTCATCGGTTACCATTTCCAGAGTAAGCTCGTCATGATTTCGGAGAAAAAGTGCCCACTGGCAGGTATCCGGTATGGAAGGGGTATTCTGGAGTATATCAATAATCGGGAATCGGTCTTCCATGCGAATTGCCATAAACATTCGCGGCATTAAAGGAAAATGATAGGCCATTTGGCACTCATCACTATCACCAAAATAATTAACAGCGTCCTCAGACCACTGATTTGCTTCGGCGAGAAGCATCCGGTTCTGGAATCTCGAGTCTATTTTTCTTCGTAGTTCTTTGAGATATGCGTGTGTTTCCGGTAAATTTTCGCAATTGGTCCCTTCTCTCTCGTAGAGGTAAGGAATGGCATCCAGTCGTAGACCGGAAACTCCCATGCCAAACCAGAAATTGATTACTTTCTGCATTTCCTGGCGCACTTCAGGATTGTTATAATTGAGATCCGGCTGGTGAGAGTAGAAACGATGCCAGTAATAGCTTCCGGCCATAGGGTCCCATGCCCAATTCGACTGTTCGAAATCTTTGAAGATTACACGGGCTTCTTTATATCTGTCCTGATTATCACTCCAGACGTAGAATTGATGGGCTGGACTTTCTCGTGGCGCACGACGCGCCCTCTGGAACCAGGGATGCTGATTGGAAGTATGGTTCAGTATCAACTCGGTAATAACACGAAGCCCGCGCAAATTTGCTTCTCTAATTAAGTTTTTAACATCCCTGATCGATCCGTAACCGGGGTGAACTCCGGTATAATAGGAAACGTCGTATCCGTCATCTTTGAATGGTGATGGATAAAATGGGAGCAGCCATATAGCAGTAATACCCAGGTCCTGGAGATAATCAAGCTTCTGGGTAAGCCCCGGAAAATCGCCGGTGCCATCCCCGTCACTGTCATAAAAGGCTCGTACATGCAACTCATAGATAACAGCATCCTTGTACCAAAGAGGATCTTCGTCACGCCAGAAATAATTTTTATCTTTCGTTACCATATGGCTCCTGTCTATCAACCGTTTTTTCAGTCTATTTCCGCTAACTGATCAAAACGCCTGATTTTAAAGATATGCGCCGGTATCTTCTCCGGGTCCAATTCCACATAATTACGCGAGCCTTGCCACCTGTATACTGCTCCTGTCAACAGGTCATGTACTTCGTAAGATTCATCCTGCTTCATAGAGAGTTTGTCGAGTTCAAGATATACCCATCCTGATTGCTTGTACCTGTAATCAAGATTGACCACAATAAGAAGATTATTCGATGCCTTTTCATCCTGCCTGCTGTAACATATAAGCTGGTCGTTATCCACCGTATGAAAGTGCAGATTCAAGACACTATGCAGAGAGGGGTTTTCCCTCCGGATAAGATTTATCCCTGTGATAAATTCCTTCAGGCTATCAGGGCTTTCTGTGTTCCAGTGTTTAAGTTCGTATTTTTCAGAGTTAAGGTATTCTTCACTCTCCGTATCTTTACGACGATTCTCGTACAACTCGAAAGCAGGGCCGTAAATTCCATAGTTGCCGGAAAGAGTAGCGGCAAGGACAATCCGGCTCATAAACGCAGGTTTTCCGCCATCTCTCAGGTAATCACTTAGTATATCCGGTGTGTTAAGCCAGAAGTTCGGGCGGAAAAATTCTACAACTTCGGTAGTTGTTAGCTCGGTCAGGTACTGGGTTAATTCCCATTTAGTATTACGCCAGGTGAAGTAAGTATATGACTGGCTGAAACCCAGTTTTGCCAGGCGGTACATTATCTTGGGGCGGGTAAATGCTTCAGCAAGGAATAATACTTCCGGATGTTTTTGCTTAATTCCGGCTATCATCCATTCCAGGAAACCAAACGGCTTGGTATGCGGGTTGTCTACACGGAAAATTCGCACTCCCTGGTCTATCCAGAAATCAACGATGCTTTTTAATTCTTCCCATAGTTCCTGCCAGTGATCGGTCTCAAAGTTGAATGGATAGATATCCTGATATTTTTTCGGCGGATTTTCGGCATACTGTACAGTACCATCCGGACGCCAGCGGAACCACTCCGGATGTTCTTTCACGTAGGGGTGATCGGGCGAACACTGGAAGGCGATATCCAGGGCAATTTCAATGCAATGTTCCCGGGCTTTTTCCAACAGTGAATGAAATTCCTGCAGTGTACCTAGTTGAGGATGGACCGCTTTGTGCCCGCCCTCGATAGAACCAATAGCCCAGGGGGTACCAGGATCATCAGGCATGGCTTCGGTAGTATTGTTTTTACCTTTCCGGCTGGTCTTACCGATAGGATGAATCGGAGGAAAATAAAGTACGTCAAAACCCATTCCGGCTATATAGGGCAGCCACCTCTCACAATCTTTGAACGTTCCGTGTTCTCCGCTTTTTTCAGCGCATGAGCGTGGGAAAATCTCATACCAGGAACTGAACCCGGCAATAGCAGAATCGACGATTATTTCAAGTTCTTTGAAGTAGCTTACAATGGAACCGGTGTCCGGGTACCTTTTCATCAATCCTGTAAGGTTCTTACTCAGAGCCAGTCTTGTCTTGTACGATAAAGATTTATCGTCACCCGCGAAAACATCGATCGCTTTACGGAGGGATTCCTTATCTTTAACCGAAGCACCGGAAATGGTAACTTTCAGCAATTCGGCTCCTTCGATGAAATCCACAGAAGTAGACTGCCTGACGTTTGCCTTCTTTTCCAGGTTTTGCTGCCACGTACCGAACCTGTTTATCCAGGCAGAAATGGTGTATTTGTACTTCCCCGGATTTTGAACAACGAATGAACCACTCCACCGGTCATTAACAAGTGGTTCCATGTGTGTTTCAGTCCAGTCTGTTTCCCATTCTCTCCGATGTTTCAGAACAGCCGTGAGGACATCGTGGCCATCGGCAAAAATATCAGCTTCGACCTTCACTGTGTCGCCTGTTATTCGTTTAGCAGGAAACCGGCCACAGTCAATTTCTGGCTCTACCCGGTCAATAATGATTCGCTGATTGCTAAGTTTTTTCTTGTTCATATGAAGATACCTGAATCTGGAACCTTACTCATCAATTCTTACATTGTATACAAAAGCAGTCTATAAGGCCAGAATTCGGCAGCTTCTTTCTAAAAATCAGTTGGCAGTTTCCTTTTCTCTTCCTGGTTGTAGGCTTCGATTTCTTTACCGGGAGATTCTGTCAAACTACTCTGATGCGTTTCAGTAAGGATCCAATGCATCTAACATACTATCTTTCTCAAGCAGGTCTCGAGCTCCCGGTATAACACTGGTCCTTTTCTTCCCACTTTGGCGGATATTAAAATAATAATCGATTCAAGCAATTATTTCAGTGAGCTGTCTCAGTCTATCACTTTTACGAGATAAGGTTGTACCTGAAGGAATCATGCTTCCCTGGAAATCAGATGGTTCAACATGGGGCATTATCGTGCAATCTCTTCCCACGGCAGTATGACTCGGGATCGTTACTCCCTTTCCTACTGTCGTTATGTCGCAGGATTCCGTAAACAGGTCCTTGCCAAATCCAATGTAACAGAACCGGCCAACATTGATATCCTCATCCAGAATACAGCGGTCGATTACGCTGTGGTAACCAACCGAAACCCCTGACATCAGGATCGAATTCCTGACGGTGGCCTGCTTTTCTATCCTGACACCGGGTGACAGGATAGAGTTTTGCACGCAACCTTCGATAATACACCCTGGACTAACAATACTGTTCTCGATAACACCTTGATCTGGTCTCATCGGTGAAGCCGAATGTCGCCTGTCACTCAGTATGCTCCAATTACCATTGATGCTGAAGGAAGGTTGGGGCTTTACAAGCTCCATATTTGCGTCGAAGTAGGCGTCTTTTGTGCCGATATCCTGCCAGTAACCTTTGAACTTGTAGGCGAATAACCTGTCATAGCGTACCGTTTCGGGAAGAATAGCATAGCCAAAGTCGTGGGGCGAGTCCGGGCGGGCAGCATCCTCACTAAGCCGTTTGATGAGCACATCTTTATTAAAAACGTAAATACCCATCGAAGCCAGATTGCTCAGTGAATTCTTTGATTTCTCAACGAAGTCTACTATACGTGAGTCGGATGCGACCCGTACTGTGCCGAATCGGTAAGTTTCTTCGAACGGAACTCTAACGAGGCCGACGGTAACATCTGCTTTCATCTTCTCGTGAAAAGCAAGCATTTTACGGTAATCCATCTTATAAATATGGTCACCAGCCAGTATCAAGATAATTTCAGCATCAAGTTTATGCAGGTATTCAATGTTCTGGTAAACAGCATCGGCGGTCCCTTTGTATGACCCTCTTCGAGGTTCAAGGATATTAAAATTGACTGAAGCGCCGTTCGCCAGTTTCCAATGATTAAGGTAGTGTGTCATGTAAGCTCGTTGATAGTCGGTCAGCACGGCAATGTTTGTGATGCCGGAATGAACGCAGTTACTCAGACTAAAATCTACAACGCGGAAACTTCCGGCAAAAGACAGGGCTGGTTTTGGCCTGACATCACATAGAATTCCCATCCTTTTGCCTCGCCCGCCAGCTAAAATAAACGCAGTCTCTTTTCTTCTCATAATGCTCTTCAATATTGGGAAAATTGATAAAGAATAACTGGATAGTATTACCAATGGTAAGGAAACATACACATAGATTTTAAATGGCAGCGAATGTAAAAGTTATAAAATTTCGGAAAAGAATATCACAAAACTATGACATTTTATTTTGCAGAGAGATAAGCCTGGAGATGTTATCAGCTCCCCACCGATAGATATTATTGGCAGCGACAATCTCTCGCATATTCTTCATCCGTCGCCTTCTTTCATCTTCGGGCATTTCCAGAGATTCCTTTATCCTGGAGGTTAATTCATGGACGGCAAACGGATTGATGAGGAGAGCGTCAGACAATTCAGCTGCGGCACCGGTGTATTTGCTTAAAATTAAGACGCCATCTTCATCATTCCTGGCTGCTACATATTCTTTGGCAACCAGATTCATGCCATCGTGAAGTGAATTGACGATACAGAAACGGGAAAGCCTTCGTAAAGCGTTTAAAGCCGGTAATGTAAGCTGGCGGGTAAGCATAACGACCGGTTTCCAGGAATCGGTGCTATATTTGTTATTTATATTTTCGGCTAATTCATCGGTCTGTCGCATAAGGTCACTGTAGGTGTCTATCTG
This sequence comes from uncultured Dehalococcoidales bacterium, assembly GCA_964493985.1. Lineage (GTDB taxonomy): Bacteria > Chloroflexota > Dehalococcoidia > Dehalococcoidales > UBA2162 > MGML01. Next base: position 1,454 of record CAZBQL010000002.1, on the reverse strand, counting down.
AGTGCGGCTGGGCATGCTCGCCTGGATAAAAACAACCTTTTCCCTGTATTCAGGGCTATCTTTCAGAAGTTTATCGAGTGCCTGCAACCTCTGAGGTATACCTTTGGTATAATCGATTCGATCAATACCGATACCTACATACATACCTTCCAGGTCCAGTTCGCGCTTGAAGTTGTTCATTTCCACGTCCACTGCATCTCCGTTCGCTTCCCGTGAAATGCTATCGAAGTCGACACTGATCGGAAATGGCTGCACCAGTGTGTTCTTTCCACGGTAAGTAATAGCGGACCTGCTGAAATCAACTTTCGCATCGGTCAGTTTCTCTGCCGTTTCCAGGTAGTTATCGCAGAAAGACCCGATATGGAACCCCATAAGGTCATTTCCCAGCATACCGTCAAGTATCTCCTCCTGCCAGGGGCAGGTCCGAAACTGTTCGTAGGGAGGCCAGGGAATGTGCCAGAATTGACCGATAGTCAGATCAGAATTCCGTTCTTTAAGCAAGCGAGGCAGCAGTGCGAAGTGATAGTCCTGCACCAGCACTACTGCTTTTCGATCGCCTACCTCCCGGGTAACTACATCAGCGAAAATGCGATTTACCTTCTGATAGATTTCCCAGTCGGATTCTGTAAACATCGGTGATGTGAAGGTGACGTGGCAAAGCGGCCATAACCCCGCATTGGAAAAGTTGAGATAAAAACCCTCTATTTCTTCCTGCGTCAGCCAGACGCGACGCAAGGAGTATTCGGGGTTATCGGGCGGAACGGATATTCGATCATTTTCGTCTACGACCTGCTTATCGGCGTCCCCACTTCCCTGGGCTACCCAGATTCCCCCGGATGCCCGCATTACAGGGTCCAGTGCCTGGGTTAGTCCACTGACCGGAGTATTACAGGTTATCTGGTTACCAGACATTGAATGAACGTATGGTTCTCGATTGGAGACAACAATAAACAGGCTATCACCCAGTTTCTCCTGTACAAAGTTGTACAATCTTTTCTTATCCCATTTTTGTACCTTCATCCGTCATTACCAACCTGTTATTATAGCCGTATTATCTCCGGCAGCAATAGGCGTGTTTTTCAAGGTCCAGGTGAACTCTTGTCCTGGCTTGGCGGGCATTCCACTATCCTCCTTTGATGATGAATATCAAATTGATTCGGCTAATATTTTTCGGGAAAAGTCCATTCTGGAAAGAGTGTATGGAGATAATAACAGAAATAAAATAAAACGGGCATAAAATTAGAGAAGGATAAATTACAAATCTATGACATTTTGAAAATTCATGCCATGCTCAACGCAATTTCATGTGACTAAGTCTAAATTATTATCTTTGTTTACTTGATGGCTTTACTTCAACTTGACACGTATATAGCGGGTGATTAAACTATATCCACTTAATTAGTACAAGAACCTCCGGTGCTCTTGGCACAGGATAATTCATAATAATGCGTTAT
>CAZBQL010000001.1:0-76558 GCA_964493985.1 uncultured Dehalococcoidales bacterium | reverse complement strand
TCGGGAAAAAACCTCCAAAAGAAGGATTAATGAAACCACAATAAGAAGGGCTGAGAGTACTCACCGTACTATCTGAGTCGGAAATACAAAGTGGTAAGTTCGGTTGTAATGTCTGTGAATTCAGATTTGTTCGAATTGTAAAAGAAGGGGTAATCACGTCATTTAAGCAGACCGGAGGAAGTAGCTAATGATACTGCTTTAGTACGATTATTAACCTGGAGTTTTTTCATAATATTACGGAGATGAGATTTCACTGTTGCCAGGCTGATGTAACACCGCTCGGCAATCTCCTGGTTCGAGTAACCCTGGCTGGCATAATTCAGTATTTCTCTTTCCCTTTTAGTGAGTAAAAAGGCATACTTAACTTCTTCGTTGTGTGCGGATTCCGCTACCAGTTTTCCCATTAGTGATGAAGACAGGACTGAATTTCCTGCCAATACAAGACGAATACAATTCGCCAGTTCATCCAGGTTGACTGTCTTTAACAGATAGGCGAAAGCACCTGCCTTAATAACCTGATATAACTCGTCCTGTTCATTTGAGTCGCTCAGGACTAACGGTTTGGTTTGTGGATACTTGTTTTTTATATACCGGACAAGTTCGATCCCGTTTCCATCCTTCATATTTATATCCATAATAACTATATCCGGTTTAAGCTTTTTCAGTAAGGTTATCGCGTCGTCCATACCGGCAACATCCCCAACAACCTCAAATTCCTTACTAATTGTACCCAATAATGATGCTAACCCCTGGCGAAATACCGGTTGGTCATCTACAATCAATATTTTTACACTCTTCATCTAATCTGATACCCCATAGGTCATTTCTTGCACAATTTATTAATGTTAATTAGATAAAATTTCCGATATCCTGGACGAAATTTTTTCTTTTTTTATCTACGAATATTCTATCTTACAACGATATTATAAACAGAAATAATCCTTCCGGCTTGCATCAAAAGGAGCACTTTGTTTAATCATTTCGGATGATGAATTACTTACTGTCAAATGTAAAAATTAAACCATAAGGATGAGAAGACAGAGGGTAATAAATTGGCCTCAAGTAATTATCAATCAAGAGAATTTGTTGACTTAAATACGTATGCAATGCAGCCCGAGGCTTTACGCATAATTCCGGTATCGATTGCTACAAAATACCTTGTTATCCCGCTGGCTATTGAAGAAGGCACGCTGTTGGTGGCGATGGCTGATATCAATAATATTCAAGCTATTCAGGAGATGGCCGCAGTCAGTAAGAAAAGGATTGTCCCGGTGCCGGCTGAACCAACTCAGATACGCCAGGCGATTGATAACAACTATAAGTCCTATGACGAAGTAGAAAAACAGTTAAGTAAGATGGCGCCCGTTCATTCTATTGAGGAAGAATTTACACAAGATGTCTCCGAAGCTCCGGTAGTCCGAGCTTTGGATATGATAATGAACGAAGCTGTAAAAGCTCGAGCATCTGATATACATATCGAGCCACAGGTTAATCGATTACGGGTTAGATTTCGTGTAGATGGTGTCCTTCACGACACTATGTCTTTACCGTTGAGTGCGCAAGCCGCCCTGATATCCAGAATAAAAATCATGGCCAGGATGAATATTGCAGATAGTCGCCCTCAAGATGGCCAACTTTCACTAAGAGTCAGAAATCAGGATATCGATATGAGAGTTGCTACCATTAATACGATCTATGGCGAAATGGGAACTCTACGAATACTGGACAAGTCACTCGCAGCTCGAAACCTTCCGGAGCTGGGTTTCTCGACTGAGACTCTTGAGCTTTATCAAAAGATGCTTAAGTCACCACAAGGTATGATTCTTGTCTGTGGTCCTACCGGCTCCGGTAAGACAACCACTCTTTATGCATCAATAAACAGCCTGGATCGCCAGGAACGGAAGATTATTACGATTGAAGATCCGGTAGAATATCGTTTTCCGGATATCGATCAGACCCAGGTTAATCCAAGAGCCGGTATTACCTTTGCCGGTGGCGTAAGGTCCTTTATGAGACACGATCCCGACGTAATTATGATAGGTGAAATCCGTGATTCGGATACGGTATCGATAGCAACGCAGGCAGCCCTGACCGGGCAACTTGTTCTCTCCTCTGTACATGCCAGCGATGCGGCAGGCTCGATATCCCGGCTGCTTGATCTTGGTATCAGTCCGTATATGATCTCATCGACATTAGTATGCGTGGTAGCGCAACGAATGGTAAGAAAAGTTTGCCCTCATTGCCGGCGGCTGACCGAGGAGTCGACGGAAGCTTCCCTGGCATATTTTAATGAAACCGGGGAGGAAAAAAGCGAATTTTACACCGGAAAGGGATGTAATACGTGTGGACAAACCGGTTTCCTCGGTAGAGTCGTGATATCCGAAATAATGGTTATGAACAATAATCTTCGGAGTGAGATATTGATAGATAGCAGTACCGATGAAATCCGGGATATTGCCATAAAATCCGGTATGGTAACCATGTGGCAGGATGGAATGAAAAAAGCAAAAAATGGAATTACAACACCTTCAGAAGTACTGCGAAACATTATGTTTACGGGGTAAGAAAAGATGGCAGAATTTCAATATATAGCTTATAACGAAGATAGAAGGATCGTTAAAGGAACAGAGAAAGCAGTAAATGCTGAGATTGCAGCAAGATTACTGGCCAGCCGCGGATTTAAAGTCCTCAGTATCAAGTCGATTCCTTCTTTTCTCCCCCGCTGGTCATTCTTTCCTTCTTTGACGAGAGTTCCCAGGAAAACGATAATTTTATTTTCCCGACAGCTCGCATTACTCCTTGATTCCGGTACGCCTTTGGTCAATTCTCTGAGTTTGCTCAGGGACCAGTCAACTCAAAAACGTTTTAAATCTGTCATCGACGATATGATACTGGACCTCCGCCAGGGGCAACATCTGTCACAGGCTATGGGTAAACATCCTGATATTTTTCCTAAAATGTATGTTCAATCGATTTTGGTCGGTGAACAGAGTGCCTCTCTGGAGATTATCCTTAACCAGCTTGCCGATTATTTGGAAAGGGAAGAAACTGAATCAAAGGCGGTTAAAAATGCCTTGAGATATCCCACAATACTCACTATAGTAGCAATTGCTGTACTGGCTGTGCTGGTGATTTATGTTCTTCCCACTTTTTCGGACTTTTATCAGGATTTAGGTCTGCAACTACCACCAATTACACAGTTTGTGTTCAATTTTGCCCTCTGGTTCAGTGATTATGGGATATATGTATTACTCTTTATCGTCCTCGCCTTTTTAGGATTATATGTGTACGGTAAAACTCCTGGAGGAAAACTATTCGTGGACCAGTTAATTCTCAGATTGCCTGTTATTGGTCGAGTAATCCATTTAAACGAACTCAGCCGTTGCTGCCGCAGCATTGCGATACTCCACAGGAGTGGTCTTCCTATCTCGCAAATAATATCTATGGTAACCGATGCAAGTAGTAATACCCTTATTCAACAAGCATTAACTCAGGTCCATCAGGATGTACTTCGAGGAGAAAGAATATCTGATTCCATGTCTAAAAATACGCTGTTCTTACCCATGATGATTCAGATGACATCTGTCGGTGAACTCACCGGTACACTGGATTCATCTCTTCTGTCAACAGCAAGAAGTTATGAGACTGAAGCCGCCGATCGAATGAATACGGTGATCGATCTTATTCAGCCGGTGATAACTGTTACATTAGCCATAATTGTCGGTTTGATTGCATCTGCCCTTATCTCAGCCCTTTACTCGATGTTCGGGCAATTCAGCTAGGTCGGAAAAAGCATAATTAATAAGGATAGTTAAAACAGGAAAAAGTTGTATTTTACGAATTGCAAGCTAACACCTTTACAGGAGTGTTTTCATGAAAAATATATTAAGTAAAAGACTATTGGTTATCATTGGTGCCGGACTGTTTTGTGTTGGCCTGATTAGTATTTGGGTAGCCTATTTATCGGAAGTTAACGAACAAAAAGCACTCTCGGAAAAGCTGTCATTAGTGGAAGAACAAACTGAAGGCATTTCTATAGAAGATATTCTGGATAAGCAACAGGTAGAAAAAGACCGGATAGCAAACTATGAGGAACAAATTGCCGCTACTCAAACACGAATTTCTATTCCTCTGATAACCTCCGGTATATTTCAGGATATACTGACAACTGCGAGCGACAAAGATATACATATTACCAGTATTAGTTCTAACCCGTTATCTAATGAACCGATAACTGGGATAAATTATCGAACTATGATGATCGATTTTTCAATTGCGGGTAGCGCCAAGAATCTTTACGAATTTATCGATGTAATGAGTCAGTATTTTACGACTGGAATATTAAAGACACTAAATGTAAACATCCAGGGAGAAAATTCTGCGGCTACTATGCGAATGATTATTTATAGCGTAAAAGGGGAATACTATGAATAGTGCGAATGAGCAATTTGATAGCAATGTGACCGCTATTGGAGTATCTACAGATGCAGATAGTTCAACAAGACGATCTCAAGTAAAACGAATGTTCGCGAAAAAAGTTACCAGTCTTTATATCAGTGATACCAGTATAAATATAACTGTCGTGCATGGTGACGAAATTGAACAATGGGTTACTGCTGAATTAGAACCGAATTTGGTTGTCAATGGTGTTGTCATGGACCCGGATATTGTAGCTGCCAGATTGAAGGACCTTTTTAAGGACCATGCAATAAAAAAAGACAACCTGATTGTTGGACTGAGTGGCATTCATGGGATAACACGTTTCATTGACCTGCCCAATGTTCCCCTGAACGTGCTGGACGAAGCAATTTACCATGAGGCCGAACGAGAGTTACCGGTTACCATGGATACGGTCTATCTTTCCTGGCAGATTCTCAAAGAGACATACCAGGATATGACAATCTTCCTGATTGCTTATGCCAGGAATACAATTGATCCTTTGATGGACGCTTTGCAAAAAGCAGAAATCAAGCCAGCCTTTTTGGAGCTTGCCCCTTTGGCTCTCACTCGAAATGTGGATAGCCCAACCTCAATCGTTTTTGATGTCAGGTCCACTGAAATGGACATAGTCGTATTGATCGATAATCTACCCATATTAAGTCGTTCTATACCTATTCCTTTTGACAATTCTATCGATGAGAATGAATCTATAATATTGGATGAACTGGAACGTACATTTGCATTTTATACCTCGATGAGTTCAACCGATAACGTAAAAATATTTGGATTTGGAGATCTTGACCCTCGGACATATGAATCACTTTCTTCTTCTCTAAATCATCCCATTACCCATTTGCCTTTACCCCTTAACTATCCACCGGAATTTTCACCGAATATACATGGTGTCAATCTTGGACTGGCAATGGGTGAGATAGCGCCTCTGGATGATTCGTATTCACGGAGGGTAAGGGTAAACTTATTACCCGAGGTTTTAAAAGAAAAGAAGTTGAGACCAGAAGTGCTGGCTTTAACAGGGGTTATTTTAGCTGTTGGTATCCTTGTGATCTGTTTCTTTCAGCTACAATCGGCTTCCGCTAAGACTGAATCTTCCCGTGAACAATTAGCATCAGCAGAACAGGCGTTAATAGAACTTGAAGCTAAGCAGCTGGTAGGACAACAGGAGATTGATACTCTTACAGAACGGGCCGAAACGCTGGCTAACGAATGGCAGCAATACAATGGGTCTTTAACTACGTTAGGAAGTAATAAAACAATAATAAATGACGACGTAAAACTGGTTCTCGCAACTCTACCATCCGGCGTTTCTTTATCTTCTATTCAAGAAGGTAGTGATTTTAGAATCCAGGGAAAAGCTTACCAAAAGGAACAAATATTGGAATATACCCATAATTTGGAGCAGACCAATCAATTCTCGGAAATAGTCCTGTCAATCCAGGACAAGGGCGAATCGACCGATGTTGAAGATATCGCGTTCCAGATGCGGTTGATAAAGGGGGGCAGGTAATATGGACATATTCAACCTCGTAGCAGACGCAAAGGCGAAAAATGCTTCAGACCTCCATGTGTCGGAAAATTCACAGCCCATGTTCAGAATAAACGGACAAATCGAATGGATTGATGGTGGTGATCCACTCAAATCTTCAGATATAAAAGAATTCCTGGAAAAGGTGACGACTCAAGAGGAAAGAGACAAATTTTATAAAGAAAAGGAGCTTGATTTCGGTTATACGATAGATGGTGTTACCAGACTGCGGGGTAATGTTGCTTTTCATCGAGGAAATATAAGTATTGCTCTGCGTTTAATACCGGCTGTGATACCAACGATTGAAGAATTACATCTTCCTGAGGTATGCAAGGAATTGATACTCAAACCGAGAGGATTGATAATTGTGTCCGGACCGACAGGAAGCGGTAAATCAACAACGCTGGCAGCAATGATTGATTATCTGAATCACCTGGAAAGCCGTCGTATTGTGACAATTGAAGACCCGCTGGAGTATATATTTGCGGATGATAAATCCAGTATTATTCAACGTGAATTAGGCAACGACACAAATTCTTTTTCTCAGGCACTCAGGCACGTCTTACGACAGGACCCTGACGTAATAATGGTTGGAGAAATGAGGGACACGGAAACGGCGGAATCCGTATTGATCCTCGCTGAAACAGGGCACCTTGTAATCACTACAGGTCATGCTCCCAGTTCTTCTCAGGCTGTTGACCGTGTGATTGACCTTTTTCCTATTCACGAAAGAAATTTTGCTCAGACACGAATGGCTAATTTGCTTCTGGGAATCATGTGCCAGACACTCGTCCCGACTAAGGAGGGGGAAAGCAGATTACCTGCCATCGAATTGATGCTGGCTAACACAGCCGTCAGCAGCCTTATTCGAGATGGGAAAATACATCAACTACCTAACGTAATTCGCACCCACGCTCAGGAGGGCATGGTAATGCTTGATCAATCCTTAAGCGATCTGTATACAAATGGTCTGATCACCGGTAAAAACCTCCTGGCTTTTTGTAACAACAGAGCGGAAATCGAGAAAATCGTCGGCGAGATTAACCTCCATCGGGATGAGAATAGAAAGGAAGACCCCTATTATAAATTCTTTAAAAAGAAAGACGAAAACACCGGTGATCTCAATGATAGTGAGGAAATCAGAAAAACGAGTATATTCGGTGATAAGAAGTAAATATATATTTTGAATGATATACTCCTGAATTCAAGGAGATTATTTAAATGGAAAAAGAAATCAATCGATTGGCAAGTTTCCGTAAAAAGAGTGAAGAGGCACAGAAGAACAGTGCGGAGCTTGCCCGGGAAGCAGAAAAAGCAAAAGAAAGCCTGGCTAAAGTGAAAGAGGAGGTTGAAGAGGCCGATTTACGAGCAACTGAAACAACGGCAGAATTAAAAACTTCGACGGAAGCTGAAGCTACCGCTAGAAAGGAAGCGACGCAGGCCAGGGATAGACTAAAAGCAGCAATCAGACAAAGTGAAGAGATGATTAAACTGGCAAATAAAGCAAAGTCCAAAGTCGAGCAGGCAAGTAAAAGATTTAAAACTCTGAAGGAAAAAGTGGATAAAAATCCTGGAGATAAAAAATCAGTCAAGGCCCTGGAACAGGCAAGGCACGATTTTGAAGAGGCACAGAAAAACAGTGTGGAGGTTACCCGGGAATTTGAAAAGGCGAAAGAAAACTTGACCTGGGTAAAGGGAGAGGTAGAGCACGCTGATATGCGGGTTACCAAAGCTGCAACCGCTGTAAAAGCTATAACGGAAGCTGAAGCTGACGCAAAAAAGGAAGCGGCTCAGGCCATGGATAGATTAAAAACAGCGACCAGACAAAATGAAGAAACGATCAAACTGGCAAACAGGGCAAAGACCGAAGCGGAGCAGGCTAACAAGAAATTCGAAATTCAGAAGATAAAAGAAGAAAAAAAGGATAAAAAAGATGCCAGGGATAAGGGGAAAAAAGGAGCCATCACTTCAATAAATACTGAAGAAGACAAGATTATGAGTAATGAACTCTACCAGGGGAAAATTAAGATTCATATAGATAGACCGGTGACACGTAGTTCGATAAGAGAATTAGAAGATTCAATAGTTCAAGACACAGGTTTAACAGTTACATCAATGGGTGGATCTATCGAAGGAGGGGCTTATGTATTTATACAGATGGAGCAGCCTTCTCCTTTGGAAACCATTCTGGCTGAGTTACCTGTCATCGAGAGACTTTCAACGGATAAGAAAAATATACATATAACCTTAAAAGCCGTTTAGCTTATATATAGTTGATACGAGTGCTGCAAAGTAATTGGTTAACATAATTCGTTGAGTTTTTAAGATACCCGCATTGATAATAGTACTGGTATGGCATTGGATTTTACTCTGCATTATTGGAAATTAACATAAACACCCGGATTCTTCATCTCAATTCGTACCAAATAATCAAGGATAACCAACCAGATACGCCATCATATGAGACTAATATCCACATAATCTCTACCATTTTCTAACCAAATCGAACCAAAATACCACACAATTTGATATGAATTGAATGTACAATAATAGTACGTACTATCGATTTTGATAATAATATTGCGTGAAAATGTTAACCCTGCTTAATCATTTTCATTTCCTCACCTATCATACCCAGGTAATGACTTACTTTCAGGGTTAACAAGGAGTCATTATGGGGAAATTTTCTTTCCTAAAAAAAGATATCCTTTTTGAAAGAAAAGACGACCAAAAACTTTGGTTAAAGTATTGTGGTTTCCTTGATCTTTACATTGAAGAGTTCATGACAATTCAGAGGACTCTGCTTAATGACCAGATAGAGCTGCTTCAAAAGTCGGAGTTGGGAAAGAAAATTATAGGCAGCCGAAAATGCGAGAATATCGATGATTTTCGAAAGAATGTTCCTTTTACGACCTATAGAGACTACCAATCCTATTTCGACGAAAAAAATGAATCAGTTTTAGCGGAAAAACCAATCTTGTGGGCACACACATCAGGATATTCCGGAACAATAAAATGGATACCTTACACACAAGGAAATATTAGAGTCCTTGCGGATAACACTCTATCTGCCTTCATACTTTCTTCAGCCAATACTCATGGAGAGGTAAAGTTACGTCCAGGTGCCAGAGTTGTCGTCGATTTACCACCGATACCTTATACTACCGGGGTAATGGGATACGCAGCCGAGGAACGTTTGTTGTATTATCCCATCCCGCCACTTGATAAAGCTGAACAAATGGAATTTCAAGAAAGAATTGAGCAAGGCCTTCATATTGGTTTACGTTCTGGAGTTGATTACGCCACCTCCCTGGCCGGGGTCCTTAATAAGATTGGCAACAGTTTTAATAAATTAGGAAATGATTCAGAAGTATCTTTAAAGACATTACACCCTATTGCTGCACTCCGTTTAATTCAAGCATTGATCAAAGCACGAATAGCTAATAGACCGATTATTCCTAAAGATATATGGCAGATAAAAGGTCTTGTTTGCAGTGGTACAGATACTACCATCTACCAGGACGAAATAGCTAATAATTGGGGGATAAAACCTCTTGATGTTTACATTGCTACCGAAACTTGTTTTATAGCAATGCAAGGCTGGAATAAGAAAGGAATGACTCTTGTTCCATATTCCAATTTTTATGAATTTATCCCTGAAGAGGAATGCTTGAGAAGTCAGAGAGATGACAATTTCATACCCGATACTGTAATGGTGGATGAACTCGAAGCTGGTAAGATTTATGAAATTGTTATCACTAATTTCCATGGCGGCCCATTTGTCAGGTATCGAATAGGAGATTTGATTAAGGTTATTTCGATTGGTGATGAAGAAACCAGTTCAACGTTGCCACAGATAATTTTTCATAGTCGGGTCGACGATATAATTGATATCAGTGGCTTTATGCGTCTCTGTGAAAAAGAGATATGGAAGGCTATACATAACACGTGCCTCCCTTACGAAGACTGGACTGTGCGTAAAGAAGGCAGTGAATTGAATCCTTTATTGCATGTATACCTTGAACTAACCGGTAATCACCACGACGATCAAACAGTATCCAGCCTTATCAACGACCAGCTTAAAAATACGAGAAAAGACTATCAAGGTTTCAAAGAGATTATAAATTTAATCCCGATAAAGGTCACGCTATTGAAGCAAGGTACTTTTCAGAGATATATGAAAACGATACAGTCGGAAGGATTTGAAATTGCCCATTGTAAACTCCATCATATCAATCCTTCCGATACTGTACTTAATGATTTACTTAAAATAAGTGCTTCGTTGTAAATAATTAATATGGATGCTTTTTTATTTTTTTCACCTTTATATGGAGTTATTAGCGGTGTTGCTTTGACATTGCTAATAATACTACAACGACGTAGAAGTCGTTTGCATGGTCCTTTTCTTATGTTTCTCGTAGCGATGACTTTATGGTCATTTTGTGTCTATAACATGAGGGAGAGTTCAATCGACCAAGCTTTTGGATGGGAAAAGGCTATATTCATTACCCTGCCCATCGTTGCGATTTCGTTTTATCACTCTGTTCTATTACTAAGTCATTCTATAAAATCAAATGTATGGCTTATCACTGCCTATGGATTGGCAATACTGGCAATATCGCTGGTTCCTCCGGGACTTATTATAAGCGACACGAAATTAATGTGGTATGGAAACGGATATATTCCGGGATTGCTGTATTATCCCTATATGATATTATTGTTCGGTTTCATTTCTTTAGGAATATATGAATTAATAAGAGCGTATCGTTATTCATCTTCCACCATCGAGAAAAGCCGATATTTATACGTTACGATTGGTGCCTTCATCTTCCTGTCGGGACTCGTGAGTGATGTACTCGCTTCAGAAGGTTTAAAAATATACCCGTTAGGGATTATTGGCAATATTGGATTCCTTCTTATTTGCAGTTATGCCATCTTAAAATACCAGCTTTTCGACGTTACTCTGGTTATCCGCAGGGCGGCGATGTATTTTGTTATAATCCTGGTATCGATCGGACTCATCGTGGCCTTAATTTATTCATCTTCCCTGATTGGTCTTGTAGACCGCCAATTACTTGACTGGAAAGCTATTGGTTTAATACTAGTTATTGTTGAATTACTGCTTGTCGTGATCCGATGGCTGAAAAACCTGTTGGATCCGTTGTTTTACCGAAGTAAATACGATTATTTACGGGCCATGCAAACACTAAGCATTAAAACTAAGGAAATTACGCAGCTTGATTATATTGTCGATGCTCTCATCGATACCGTTATAACTACCTTAAGAGCACAAAAGGTTTTTCTCTTACTACCTGATCAAGAGGAAAAGAGTTTTATTTTAGCATCATCACACGACGATAAGTATAGTTCCATCAATCTACCTTTTTACGGGACTATTGCTTCGTGGCTCAGGGAAAATAAAGATACTATTATACGACAAGATATTGATATAATGCCTCAATTCCAGGCACTCGCTATCAATGAACAGTTATTATTGGATACACTTGACGTAGAAATTCTTGCTCCACTGAATGTTAGAGATAGAATTACTGGGATACTGGTACTAAGCAGTAAAAAGTCGGACCACGAATATTCGATAGAAGAAATAACTATACTGAAACTACTGGTCAGTCAAATGGCAGCAACTCTGGACAACGCTCGCCTTTATATGCAAGAGAAAATGGCATATATGGATTTACAGAGAGAATATAGAGAAAGGACAGAATTTGTCGATGCACTGGTTCACGAAGTTAAGACACCGATAACTGCTATGTTGGCATCGTCGGAACTACTAAAAGAAGAACTGGACCCGGAACATTCTGTACTTGGCGAGTTGGCCTCAAATATGGATGATGCTGTCCAGAACTTGAATAGAAGGATATCTGAACTTGTTCAGTTTACGAAACTTCAGCGTACTGAAATTACCTTAAACCTGCAGGATATCGATATTAGTAACGTAATTCATGAGGCTATTGCTCAAAGTTCAGGGATGTTACAGACCAGACAACAAATTATCAATATCGATATACAATCTCCAATAGGCATGGTCAAATGTGATCCGGACAGAGTAGTACAAATACTGCTTAACCTCTTGACGAATGCGGTCAGGTACAGCCCGGCAGGTGATTCTTTACTTGTAAAGGCTTACAGAGAGGGAAATAATGTTATAATTGGAGTATGCGATGGCGGCCAGCAACTTACACTTAAAGATATAGAAATACTGTTCACCCCATACCAGCAGGGTAGGAAAAAGACAGAAGGAGGATTAGGATTAGGCCTTTACATCTGTCAAAAATTAGTTCAATTGCACGATGGTAAAATATGGGTAGAATCTAATGAGAAAGGTAATGAATTTAAGTTTTCGTTACCCCTTACTACTCGGGAGGAAATAGTTGAAAATATTATTAATTGAGGACAGTCCGGAAATAGTAAAGGGAGTCACCCTTACATTCAAACTTCGATGGTCTGACGCGGTTATAATATCGGCGGAGAATGGCACTGATGGTTTAAACAAGGTTGAAGATGATTCTCCTGATATTATTATTCTGGACATTAATCTCCCTGATATGTCAGGTTTTGATGTCTTAGAACACATTCGCCAATTTTCTGAAGTTCCGGTCATAATTCTATCCGCAAGAGACCAGGAGATTGATAAAGTCAGGGGTCTCGAAATAGGTGCAGATGACTATATCGTGAAACCTTTCAGCCCGAGTGAACTCTTGGTACGATGTCAGGCGGTGCTTAGACGTACCGGTACACACTCTCCCGGAGACTCGGAACTGCCTCCTATTAAATCTGGCAATATCTACCTGAATTTAGACACCAATGAATTTATTGTTGATAACGAAAAAATACATCTTACTCCAAATGAGAGACGTATACTTTATTATTTAGCTTCAAATGAGAACAGGGTTGTGACGCAGGATGCTATTAAACAATATGTGTGGGGAAACGAGGCCAAATACCTTGATAATACCTCGTTAAAACGATATATCTATCAACTCAGGTTAAAGCTTGGTGATAATGCAAACGAACCTAAACTCATTCTAAATGAACGTGGCGTAGGCTATCGGTTTGTAAAACCTTCCTGAATACATTAGACCTATTATTTGCGCTTTCGTAGTAAACTCAGCACAAGCCTTTATGCGTCAAACTATCATTTTTCTGGAGAAATATCTGGTATAAGAGTATCTGGACTTTCATTATATTCAGCGAAATAAACTGACAACGTATTTATCGATATGATGGCCTGTTTAATTGTTTGATCTATCATTCATTACTAATTAATGCTCATGGATATTGATATATCTTTCTTACCGGTAACAGGATCACTTTCCTGATCATATTTGGTTTGTTCAGATTCTGTTATTTCCACTTAAGTAGTACCCAGTTCCCACTTAACTCTACCTTTCAACAATCGTTTTAACGACCTTTCCAGCCGTACAATAGGTAATGCGAGTCACTTACAGGTGGTTAAGTAAAATAAGGAACACTGGAACGATTAACTGAAGGGAATTAACTGCAATGACAAGAGTATTATTAGTCGATGACGATCATCTCTTCCTTGAATTACTCGAGCATACGCTCAGTACAGATTATGATGAATTCAGGATTGTTGAGAAATTAGATGTTAGCGCAGATATTCTCACTGGTGTCGAAGAACTTAAACCAGATGTGATGATTATCGGAGTCCGCCCATATAGTGATCGTGGTATTGAACTTATAGAAACAGTACATAAAAAATATCCTGAGATAAAAGTGATAGCATTAAGTGTATCGGAAGACGGGACGAATCTTCCACGCCTTATTAATGCCGGTATTTCAGCGTACCTCCTGAGAAGCTGTTCCATTTACGAACTTGCCGATTCCATTCTTTCAGTAGTAAACGGGGTCCAGGTACTGACACCTTCAATGATCGGCAAGTTGATGGAGGCGTTTCGGCGGCAATCTCATAGTGCGCAGAATCAGAGTCTGTTCTCGTTAAGTGATCGAGAAAAAGAGATTCTTAAGTATGTTGCCACCGGAGCGAGTAATAAAGAGATAGCTAAAAGCTGCTATATTAGCGAGACAACGGTTAAGACTCATCTCAGGAACATTCTGAGTAAGATGGAAGTTAAAAATCGGGCAGGAGCTGTATCACTTGCGACAACGATGGGCATCTTGCCGAAGATTTCCCGCGATGAAGTATCATCCTCAGTATCCTAATCACCTCATATCCTGGTAGAACCGGGAAAGAAACCAACGTTTTTCAAATTCCCTGTCTTTTTTTGAATACCTTGTATTATACGTTTAGTTCTTATTTTTCCTACCCTGATATATCATAAAGTTTTATCTTGCCTGTGATTCAGGCTGTCGCCATTTAGCTAATTCACTACTACCAAAATCATAAATTTAATTGAATACCTGGTAAGATGTTTCGCTCTTATTAACCTCGTTTTGTGTATTTGGTATGTAAATTCTACCGCGATTGAAGTTTATATTCCGTTTTTGAACGTTATCTACCCATTCTACTAATTCATCCGGACCTATCTGGGAGCTGAGGATCCCGGGACCATCGATATTTAAGCTTTTAAAGCTGTTATCAGCAGTCTGCCAGTTACTTATCAATATAGTGGGTACTTCTGTATTTATTCGGAGACGCAAAGCCATACTAATACCTATCATTGATGGCATCATAATATCGTTAATCAACAAATCAGGTTTCATCTCATTTACTAATTCGATTAGCCCCAACTCGTGTGTAACAGCAGCAACTATGGAATAACCTCGACAGTTGAAAATGTAATGTAGAGTACCGATAAACGAGGGATATTTTGATATTGCCATAATAACTCTTCCGGATTTCTCGGTCATCGTCATGGCTATAGTGTCTTTTAACAATAAATTGTCCTGTGTTGAGTCATTTTTTATCTTGCGGTCGGCATAAACTGACCAGCGATAATACGACAACAGCCTTCTGAAAAACTGGCTGTTTATGTATAGTCCATTTTCATCGAGGTCAAACCACCCCGAGGGATAAACTGTATCATTCATCAATAGTGCCCTCCGACTACTCTATTTCAGTTGTGAAATGATAATAAATTTTGTCGGCCATCCTGCATTTCTATCTCAGATTTTACTCATGATTAGTCGCTACGTATATCCTTCTTTGGATAGATTATGACGGTATTATCGGATGATAAAAATTAATCCTTTCAGTTTAATACCTGACTACTATGTATTACAGAAAAGATTCAAATGATTCAGGCTATTGAAAACTCCTGCTAATATCTTTCAAACAGAAAAAGGATAATATAAGAGTACAAAAAGATAATATAGGGAAGAATAGATAAAAAACGGGTCTGCTGGATATTACTACATCTTACGTAATGGTAATGGACGGACGGACCTTTTGATTGGGAAAAAGGAGATGGTTACATCCATTTCATAGTGCACAGATATGTGTTCCAGAGCACGACCAGGGTATAAAACATAACGAAGAAACTTGAAGTTGCAAGCGCAAGGCGGTAATTTCTCTTTGATATGTCCCACAAAATGGAAATGGCAAATAAAACGCCTGCACCTTTTATCAGAAGGAATACATTTTTATTTATAAAACTCACCAGAAATGGATTCAACTCCCATGCAATTCCGTGAGTGATAAGATATTGAGTGATTATCCCGTCTGTCACAACAAGACTGAACAGGGCTCCCCACAGTAACATCAAGTTACGTATTTTTAAACGACTGTTATTATCAAGTGTGCAACTATCCACTTTTTGTTTCCTCCACAATTCGCGGTCTTCACCTTGATTCAAATCTAACAGACGACCATAAAGATGAGCGTTAAGAAACTAAAGGTTTTGTAAAAGATTTATAAAGGTTTCATTAATATTCATGTAAAACAGCGTGCAGATTGGTAGATTATAATTTCTGAGTGTGATTCCGCTGCGAGAAATGCCAATGTATGAACGTAATTAGTCCTAAAGTAGCATAGATAAATAGTCATTTTGGAGGATTAGTTGTCTGGTAATGAATGCAATACTTTAGACGAGGAAATGATGCAAGAGTTTACATCAAATAAGAACCATAGCAGTGCCGAAGTTGAGAGTATTCGAATTATGCTTGTCGATGACCATGAAGAAATCCGGCAAGCGTTAAAGAATCTTTTAACTCTTACGAACGATATAGAAGTGATAGGCGAAGCGACAAATGGACAGGAAAGCCTGGAAAAGGCGGCTGAACTCGAACCTGATATTATCATAATGGATGAGAGAATGCCCGGGCTCAATGGACTGGAAGCCAGCAGGATACTGAATCAAAGTGGTTCACCCTGTAAAATCATAATGCTTACCAGTTACCAGGATTTTGAGTCGAAAGCATTTGAATATGGCGTAAGAGCGTACCTACTAAAAGGAGCAAAGTTTAACGTCCTGACTGACTGCATCAGAAGAGTTCACCAGGGTGAAACGGTTCCAGCGTAACAAGGTTACAAGTTCGATCATATAACACACGGTTTGATTTTATACATTTACATGAAACAGCGCCGTGTTTTTTTATGCTTCTAATACCAGTCCTGTATTTTCTCAGGTCTATACAGGTCCTCGGTCTCGGTCGTATCTCTGTCAAAACACCCTGTAAGAGAAGTACGAGTACTCCCAAAGGATTACACCTAAATAATCATTTCGGTTATTTTATGCGTGGTGTGTCAGCCCTATACTGTAACTAAAACCAAAGTAAGGAAAGGAGGAAGGAGATGCAGAGAAATAAAAAGCCCAAGGGCTTATTTGCCAGAGGAGAGAAAGGGTTCACCCTTATCGAACTGCTGGTGGTCGTAGCTATTCTCGGAGTTCTGGCGGCTATTGCGATACCTAATGTCGGTAGTTTCATCGGTACAGGTGAAGATACGGCTGATGATACTGAATTCCACAACGTACAGACTGCTGTCATGGCTGTAATGGCTAAATCCGAAGGTTATATGGCACCAGGCGGTCCGACGGATGATATGGACCAGCTTCAGTCTGCGAGCGGTAATATTACTGTTTCCGAGTTTATGACTAACCTCAACGCGGACGGCACAACCAAGTCTGGTTGCGAGTATACAGTTACTGCTAACGGTACGGTAACCCAGGTTTGTCCATAACAAATATAGGAGTAGCTTGAGGTAATATTCGGTCCTCCTTAAAATAGTCCCGCCTGACAAAGGCGGGACTATTTTTTTACATTGTATTGTAATGTCATATTCTTAAGTTTTCAGTTGATAGTATCTTCTCCGGTTGTTGATTTAATACCGGGTGTTCCTGCAACTACATTTTTTACCAGAGTAATACACAGTACTGCACCCAGTCCGCACGCTATTGCTCCGGTAAAAAATGTCGATTGCGGACCGAGGGCATCCCAGATGACACCTCCAAGTGCCGAACCTGCCAGGATTCCCACGTTCTCGCAGATGCCGCCGTAGAAGCCCATTGCGGTGCTCTGCCTGTTTAGAGGTACCGAGTCTGAAAGCAACCCGAGTGCTGCCGGGCTGAAGAGCGCCATTCCCAGGCTGTTCAGGACCATGTACGCAACCAGCCAGCTAAAGTTCCCTGAGTATGCAATTCCTGCCATTGCGCCGGCTGATACTATCATACCGGCCATCATGATGTTCTTCTTACCCATCCGGTCTGCCAGGATCCCGGTGGGAACGGTCAATGCCACGTTAGCCAGCCCTCCTATGGTAAAGAGGACTCCGACCAGCGTGATATCAACACCGGCTTCCTCGGTCGCGAAGAGAGGTAGGAATGTCATCATGCATCCCAGTCCGAAGAATCTCAATGCGGTAACCAGGCACATCGGCGTCAGGGAAAACAGGTTGAATTTTAGTTTCGGAGGTATATCTTCCAAAGTCTCTTCTTCGATCACTTTTCCAGAGGAGACTTTGTTGTATTTCAACGTGCTAAGTACGATTACTCCACCGATTATCGACACACCCAGCGAGGTATAAAAGATGGAATGGTATCCGAGTGAATCTACCAGAAAGCCGCTCGGGAGTGCCCCCAGACTGCTGGAAGCCGATAGCATAACGGCCGAAAGGGCCATGAAGGTAGCTTTTTTATGGGGAGGGGCAGTGGTACCTATATAGCCGCGTATCGGACCGAACACAGCGGAGCGAAGAAATCCCCAGATAAAGAATATGCTGAAGATAATGGGAACACTCTGCGTGAAGACGAACATCAGGACGGAAAGACCGGTGAAAAATGTGCCGGTTATCATGGCGAGTCTTATCCCTGTCCTGTCTGCCAGCCATCCCCAGCCGGCCTCGCCGATAGCCATGCCGAACATGGCAACGGAAAGCATCGTTCCCAGTAACGCCGGCCCGATGCCGATGGAAGTCAAATAGAGTGGTAATACCGGATTGGGCAGGCTCATTGCCAGGATAGTAAGTCCCATGACAGCCAGTACCGCCGTCATTTCCCCCGTAATGCCGGTTCGTTCTTGCAGACGCTTGATAATAGACATTATGTGTGGAATCCATTGAAATAATACACACCGGACTGATAACGGTCAATGATGACCGGACTTTCCCCGATTTTGCGGTCGTTATGTCGTAATTCACTTTTGTGTATAATGGAGTTAAATACTTGTTGCGGTGAAAAACAGGGGTGTTTAAAGGGAACTGCAAAACTACGGCTATGGGGATAATGCCGCATCGTGATATCGACAGGGCTTTACAACTTACTTTAAGCCTGGATATACCGTTCTGGCCTCAACTGCCCCACGTGAGTTATTACGAGGATATGTATGCCCAGTTTTCACAGCATTTTCCCGGCATAATCGTCGATGAAGAAAACAGCCGGCTGGATTTCGAGACTTCGAGGTTTGAAAAAGAACTGGTGGACTACTCTCTGAAAATGGAAGACCCGGAAGCTTTCTCACTGAGTGAGAAGTATTCCGTGGTCTATCACCGTTTCCTCGAAGAAAAACTGGATGATTATAGTGCTATACGGGGTCAGTTGATCGGGCCGGTCAGTTTTGGTTTTAAGGTAGTCGATGAAAAAAAACGCCCCGTTATTTATAACGATAGTGTCAGGACAATACTGTTCGATTTCATAATGAGGAAGATCAACATTCAGTATAAAGAACTCAGAGAGAAAAACGAAAATGCATTCGTCTGGCTGGACGAACCGGGACTGAGTTGGGTTTTCAGCGGCCTGTCCGGGTATAGCGACGTTCAGGCAGCGAAGGACTACCAGAGCTTTTTAACAGGCTTGGAGAGTATCCGGGCATTGCACTTGTGTGCCAATGTTAACTTATCGTACCTCCTGGAAATTGGAGTCGACCTGCTCTCCTTCGATGCCTACCAGATGCAATTGATGCCCAAAGGATACGCTGCTTCAGTATCCAGATTTATTACTAACGGCGGTATCATATCCTGGGGAATAGTGCCGACTGATTCTGACAACCTGAGCATACATACCCCACAAAGTCTTACCAATCTGCTGGTCAAGTACTGGAAAGTGATATCCGATAATACAGGTTTATCACTGAATACGATTGCCGGTCAAGCGCTCCTGGCTCCGGCTCGATGCTGCCTGAAGAATATCGGGCTGGTGGGGGCGAGTGACGATGTAAAACCCGGTGAAGTCCTAGAGGTTAACCTCTCTGTGGAAGAAGTCCTGGTTGAACGGGCTTTTAATTACCTGAACGAAATCTCAGATATTCTAAAAAAAGAACTGAACCTCATAAACTGACGCTCGGTTTGTAATTGTGTAAAATAAGAGTATCGTAATGGGTCAATTACTTACAAATAATCTGGAAAGCAGGTGACACAGGGATATTATGGGTGTACAGATAACAGAAACGACTTTAAGAGATGGGCACCAGTCTCTGATCGCAACCAGGATGCGGACGAGAGATATGCTCCCGATCGCGGAAAAACTGGACCAGGCGGGATTTTTTTCGCTCGAAGTATGGGGAGGAGCCACCTTCGATGCCTGTATTCGCTTCCTCAACGAAGATCCCTGGGAGAGGCTTCGAAGCCTGCGGAAAATCGTGAAAAATACACGCTTGCAGATGCTTCTCCGGGGACAGAACCTTGTCGGTTATCGTCACTATGCC
The DNA here is from genome assembly GCA_964493985.1 of uncultured Dehalococcoidales bacterium. Classification (GTDB taxonomy): domain Bacteria; phylum Chloroflexota; class Dehalococcoidia; order Dehalococcoidales; family UBA2162; genus MGML01. The sequence goes on along the minus strand of CAZBQL010000001.1, from coordinate 56,496 downwards.
GATGATGTACTGGATGAATTCGTGAGGCTCTCTGTCAAGAACGGCGTCGATGTTTTTCGCATTTTCGATGCGTTGAACGACCTCAGGAACATGGAACCTGCGATCAGAGCCGTCGGTAAATACAAGGGCCATGTGCAGGGTACGATATGCTATACTACCAGCCCGGTCCATAATAATGAAAAATTTGCCGAAATGGCTAAAGACCTGGAGAATCTTGGTTGCGACTCTATATGTGTCAAGGACATGGCTGGACTTATCTCTCCCGCTCTCGCTACGGACCTGGTCAAGACGATAACAAGCAGGACGAGCATTCCGATTGGTCTTCATTCACACTGCTCCAGCGGAATGGCCCCGGCAAGTTACTTTGCGGCAGCCGAAGCGGGAGTCGATATCCTGGACACGGCTTTTTCAGCGTTCGGGTGGGGTACTTCACAGCCACCAACTGAGAGTATGGTGGCTACTCTGCAGGGTACTCCGTACGATACCGGTATCGACCTTGAACTGATGTATGAAATTGGCGAATATTTTGCTTCTGTGGCCAGTAAATATCGGATGCTGTTCACTGCCGAGACCACACGCCCAAGCGTGAATGTACTCCTGCACCAGATTCCCGGCGGAATGCTTTCGAATCTTGTCAGCCAGTTAAGGGAACAAAGTGCCCTGGACAAATACAGCGAGGTACTCGAAGAAGTCCCCCGGGTCAGGGAGGACCTTGGTTATCCCCCTCTGGTAACACCGACAAGCCAGGTTGTGGGTATTCAGGCAGTACTCAATGTCCTGCTTGGTGAACGGTACAAGCAGGTAACCCAGGAGGTAAAAAACTATTTTCTCGGTCTCTACGGTCGACCGCCCGGACCGGTGAACGAAGAGATCAGGAAACAGGTAATAAGTGACGAACCGGTTATTGAAGGTCGTCCCGCAGATCTGCTTGAACCGGAACTGGAAAAACTGTCGGAAGAAGGACATAAACTCGGAATCATTCACAGTGACGAAGACCTGGTGACCTACGCTCTTTATCCTCAGGTAGCGGTAAAATTCCTGCGTGGAGAGCTAAAGGAAGAAGCCATGCCTTCACCCACGGAAGCTACATCAAAGGGCCCGGGAACAACGGACCTCCCGGCGGAATTTGCCGTGGATGTTGACGGTGAGGTATTTAACGTTAAAGTATCCTCCATCATGAGTAAAACCATCAGTGTAGAAAGTCCACAGAAACCCCAGGAAGTTCCCGAAGGTGCAGTCGTATCACCAATGCAGGGTATGATCCTGGCGATAAAGGTAAAAGCCGGTGACAGTGTCAAGGAAGGTGACGTCCTGTTGACTATCGAAGCCATGAAAATGCAGAACAACATCGTAGCCGAATATGATGGGACTGTAAAGGAACTTTTCACCTTCCAGGGCGAGGTGGTAAGTGCTGGAGATATCTTGATGGTGGTGGAAGCCGATGATTAAGAAAGTACTTGTCGCTAACCGTGGCGAAATAGCTATCCGTATAATGAGGGCCTGCCGTGAACTCGGTCTTACCTCTGTATCGGTCTATTCTGAGGCGGACAAGGATGCACTCTTTGCCAAATATGCTGACGAATCCATATACATAGGTCGTGCGCCGGCAATAGAGAGTTACCTGAACATTAACAAGGTAATCGAGGTGGCTGGTGAGTGCGAGGCTGATGCCATCCATCCCGGTTATGGATTCCTGGCTGAAAATCCGAACTTCGCGTATGCCTGCGACAAAGCCGGTATCAAGTTTATCGGGCCTTCGAGTAAACTGCTGGAGTTAATGGGCAACAAGATAGCTGCCCGGCGGGAAATGGAGAAAGCCGGCGTGCCGGTCGTGCCGGGTTCCAAGGAAGAAATTACCGATTACGAACATGCCAGGGAAATAGCTGAAACAATAGGATATCCGGTAATCTGCAAACCGGCTGGAGGCGGCGGCGGCATTGGCATGGGTATCGTTAGGAACGAGGGAGAGCTTCGTGCAGCGCTTGAGTCTTCCCAGGCGATAGCCTCGTCTACTTTCGGACTTGCCGATATTTATATGGAGAAATACCTGGAGAATCCCCGTCATATCGAAATCCAGATAATGGCGGACATTCACGATAATGTAGTTCATCTTGGAGAAAGAGAGTGTTCTATTCAGCGACGCCACCAGAAACTGATAGAAGAAGCTCCTTCGCCGGTCATTACCCCGGAACTTCGCGCCGTTATGGGCGAGACCGCTGTTAAGGCCGGGCGATGGGTTAACTACGAAGGTGCCGGTACGATAGAATTTCTGTATTCGAACGGGAATTTTTATTTCCTGGAGGCCAATACCCGCGTCCAGGTCGAGCACCCGGTTACCGAGATGGTATACGGAATAGATATTGTGAAAGAGCAGATTTCAATTGCAGCCGGAAATCCTTTAAGTTTCAAGCAGGATGAGGTTAAAGCGAGAGGTTGGGCGATTGAATGCAGGATCAATGCCGAAGACCCCCTGAACAGGTTCGTACCTTCACCGGGCAAGCTCAGAGGTTATCGGTCGCCGGGAGGTATTGGCGTACGTATCGACAGTAGTGTTTATACAAGGTATACCATACCGCCGATATATGACCCGATGATCTCCAAGCTTATCGTCTGGGGAAGAGATCGAACTGAAGCCATCCACAGGATGCGTCGTGCGCTCTATGAATATATCATACTGGGTCTGAAAACGAACATTCCTTTCCACAAAGCGGTCATGGAGAATGAGCGTTTTATAAGTGGCGAATTGACCACTCATTTTATAGAGAACGAAACCTCACTCCTGGAGAATATGAAGAGAATCATCGAAAGAGATAAACCGATGGAAGAAAGGCTTTCTCAAATATTCGATGAGAGGAAGAGAATTGCGGCAATAGCGGCCGCAGTAGTAGCCGGACAGTTACCCGGAAAAAGTCCCCCGCCATCCGAATAAATTCGGTTAATGGTATTTCTCTAATTCAGGTTCATTATTAGATTCTTTTTAATTTCCAGCGGCCCAGTCTGTAGTATACTATATAGGCTATTCCTGCCACGTATCGCCCGATCACGATAGCCCAGCGTACCCCGAGTACCTCCATGCCGGCATATTTGGGTAATGCCCAGGCCAGCGGTATCTGTACCACCCACATCATAACGATATTGAAAATCATCGGCGGCAGAGTATCTCCGGCGTTGGATATACTCTGCATCAGGACCGAACTGAAGCCCATCACCAGGTATCCTGCTGTCGCTATCCGCATGAAAACGGCTCCCATTTCGACCAGGTCAGGCTCGGTAGTGAAGATACCGATTATCTTTTCCGCCCATATCAGTATTACCACCGAACCGATGACCATGATACCGGTTACCACTCCTGATGCCATCCAGCCGCTTTTTTCTGCCCGGTCAGGTTGTCTGGCCCCCAGGTTCTGCCCTACGAGCGTCCCGGCGGCTGCACCCAGTCCCATACCCGGCATAAAAAGGATTCCCTCAATTCTCTGGCACAAAGAATGCCCCGCCACCGCAATGGTGCCAAAGGGGGCTATCAGCCATAACAGGACCAGATTACTGAGTGATCTCTGGATATTGCTGACGCTGGACGGGATTCCAATTTTTATGGTACGCCGGATAAGGTTGAGATCGACGCGGAAATTTTTCAGAGTTAATTTGATGCGGGTCTTCCCGGTAAAAAGCACCCAGAAGGCAAGGATCATTCCTCCGCAGTAGGCAATAATGTTGGCCAAAGCGGCTCCGCTAACACCAAGCCTGGGGAATATACCCCAGCCGAGGACGAGTAATGGTGCGAAAATCAGGTGGAGAGCCCGGGCGATAAAGCTTATCTTCATGGGAGTCTTGCCGTCGCCGGATGCGTACATAATAAATTCACCGATTACCCAGAACGTCATAAGTATCGAGCCAGCGAGTTGAATGCGCAGGTAAGTCGCTCCTTCATGAACGACGCCTGGCTCCAGTCCGAACAGGACCATTAATGGCTCGGCGAGGAGGATGCCAAGTATAGATAAAGTAACCGCATAAATCCCGCCGATAATATATGACTGCTGGGCAGCGTGATTGGCACCTTCCTTGTTTCCTGCTCCGAAAGCACGGGCTACCAGCGCCGCGGTACCGGTTGTAAGACCGAACAGTGATGACATCAGCAGCATGACAATGATACCAGCGACGCCGACCCCGGCAATAGATTCCGAACCGAGTCTCCCCACCCATATCATGTCGATGATCGATCCTACTCCCCAGAGAAATTCGTTGATAATCATCGGCCATGACAGGGACAACAGGTTTTTGAATATATTACCCTGGGTCCAGTCGCGTTCTGCCCTGGTGGTTGGAGTACTTGTTATTTCTTCTGTTTTTCTACCCATAGGTGATCATCACACATCTCTTTGAAATGAAAAATTCCTGTACCGTACCAACAGGTAAAAGATAAATAGCGACGGACAGGATACCGGAACATAATGAAAACGTCTGCATAGTTAATCGTATCGCAGGAAACTATACATTAAGTAAGTATAATGTCTGTGGTACCGTCAGGCAAGGCTTCGCGTTCAACATATTTTAAAGTTGATTGTATGGTCGTGAGGATGTTGTTTCTCGTGTGGATAATAGCAAGAACTAACATTAAAATCGCGTCCGATCTGAGATAGTCCGTATCCTAGAATTGTCTTACTACAGGGCTGGTGATACAATCGAGCTAGTTTTTAACAATAGTGGATTGAGCTGACTACGATAAAAAAGGAAACAAGTAATTAGTGGCTGAAGGTAAATACTCGAAATATATCGTGACGGACCTTAAATTACCGGAAGAGATACAGGCGGGAGCTGCAGATTATGCCCGATGGGCAACGCAGATACTCTGGCTTGATGAAGACGTGGTGCCCGGATCCTTCCAGGTCAACTGTTCGTGGTACGGGAAACCAACGGAAACGCCTTCTAAAGCTCATACCCACGACTATGATGAGGTGATCGCATTCTTCGGTGGTGACCTGGATAATCCACACGATCTCTACGGAGAGGTAGAGTTCTGGATCGAAAATGAAAAGTATATCCTCGATAGAAGCACTCTTATCTTCGTCCCCGGAGGGTTAAAGCATTGCCCTGTGCAAGTTCTAAGGGCAGACAAACCGATTTTTCATTTCACTGTAGTAATGGGCGGCAAATATATACCAAGACCTGTCGATGAATTAAAACCAACCACAACTGGAAGTAGACCAGCACATTCTGAAAGTAAGTATGAGAAATATATCCTCCAGGAACTGAGAATGCCCGAAGGAATGATGCCTTCAGCTGAATATATGCAAAGGGCGACCAAGGTACTCTGGATGGACGGTGAAAATACTCCCGGAGCTTTTAACGTGAATGTGACCTGGCTCTGGAAAGCCACTGATTTCAACCATGATGAAGCCCATAAGCATGATTATGATGAGGTTATCGGTTTCTTTGGCAGCGATCTAGACAGGCCAAGTGACCTGAATGCTGAGGTGGAGTTCTGGCTTGAAGATGAAAAATATATCCTGACCAAAAGCACTCTGCTGTTTATCCCGGAAGGGCTTACTCACTGTCCTCTGAGAGTTCTCAGTGTTAACCAGCCTATATTTCATTTTACAATCGTCCGCAGCGGCACGTATAAACAGAATTTAATCGCGGAGGAGTAATCTGACCGGAAACGCTTAAGGGGCAACCACTTCCGCGGCTTGAATATTTTGAGATGATAATAAAGGAGGAAAGATAGTAATGGCTGAAGGCAAATACGCCAAATATTTTAAACCGGCGCCGATTAAAAGAGTACAGGAGAAGGGGCAAAACGCTCCCGGATACAATTTCCCGTCGATATACGCTCATGACGGTGAAACCGGAGCCGGTCATACCCTTGGGTTTCATTACATGACGGAACCATACACCGATGTATATCCCCACTCTCACGATGGCCATGAGGTTCTCATTTTCATCGGAGGGAATCCTGAAGATATCAATGATTTCGATGCCGAAATCGAACTGCAGATGGGAGAGGAATGCGAACCCTATACCATTACTTCTCCGACTTTGGTAGATATTCCAGCCGGGCTGGTACATGCTCCTTTGATTTTCAAAAGGGTATCCAAGCCGGTCTTCTTCCTGGAAGTGACGCTCGAGACCGAGGGAAAGTACAAAATGATAACCCCGGATGAAAAGTAAAAAGAAAATTATATTTAGAGGAAAGGCTACATTCTTTTAGTCTTGACAATAGCTACCAGCCCGCTTTTCAAATGTGCCCTTTGTTCTTCCTGTAAATTGTGTATCTCAAGAATCCTCGGAATCCCACCACTGCTAAGGTAATCTTTGAAGCCTGCATAGTGAGATCCATCTATCATGAATTCGATGCTACGGGCGAGCATAGCCCACGCATTTTCAGGAAGTGGCACCTGAAAATCTATCAAAATTATGGTTCCTTGTTGTTTAACCACCCGTTTCATTTCAGAGACAACCCTAAAGCGAACGCTGCTTACTTTATCGTGTAAACCGAACGAAATGGAAACATGGTCAAAATAATTGTCTCTGAAAGGCAGCTTGGCTGCATCAGCCAATTGAAAGGATACATAATCCAGGTTCTCTTCTGCTACACTTTGTCTGGCCATCCTCAACATGACAGGGTTAATATCTATTCCTGTGGTAATAATACCGCGGCGTCCATACTCCAGAACCTGGGCTCCTGTTCCGCAGCAAACATCAAGCACCCGGTCACCAGGATTCATGCCGGCGAACTCGGCAATGAAAGCCCTTAGGTCTTTCAACAAGGGGTCTATTAAGGTCCTATAGTTAAGAAACCACATTACTCTAAATCTTACCACACTTACGATGAGATTTTATTTAACTTAATTGAAAAAAATATCACAATATCTAAAGCCTATTTTTACACTGGGAGATGCTTTTTCTTATTCGGGGGGATGCGAATTTTCCAAAATGGGTTTATGTGTCCAAAGCAGAAATAATTGATAAATCGGTGTCATTCTTCCATAGAAACTTTCGCTATACGTATATTTTACGATCAGACCGAGAATAGTTTTACAAGAAATAAAAAATCTGGTAAACTGCCCCCAAATTATATAGACCATCAGTCAATTATCGGAGGTTTTTCGCCATAGGGGAGATTCGTAGCAGGTGTAGAGCTCTTCTCGTCTCGAATAAGGCTGGATACATCTTTTCGTACGTAGTACTGGCTGTTCTTCTTGCAGCCTTTGCGTCAAATAATCTCAGCACTTCCAGTCAAAATTCTGAAACCACCGAATTGACCAAAGAGATGGATATACCGGTAAAAGAACTACTTTCTGTTTCCAGCAAACGGCTTACAGTTCCCTATGTGGAACAGGGAGATACAAGCTGGTGTTTCGAGGCATCTCTTTGCATGGTATTACAATACCAGGGGAAAGAAGTCACTGTAGCCGATATAGCCGCCAGTCTTGGGGAACAAAAAAGTGATAGTATAAGTTTTCTGGATATGTTTCTGGGTCTTGTGGACTCCTATTTATCAGGGTGGCCTGAACTTTCGGCCCAGCACCATCTGGGGAACTGGGATTTTACTCACTATGTAGATATCATCGACGAAGGTATCCCGATAGTGGTATCCACTTTTGGCTTCCCCGGTCACACATTGGTGGTTGTGGGGTATTCCAAAGAAACCGATGGTCAATATCTATATGTGAATGATCCGAGCGGGTACTTTTCTAAGCTTCGGTGGGGTAAAAAGAGTGTAAGGAATGTAAAAGTTAGTTGGCCCCTCTTTTCCCGGAGTAATTGGACTCACCTTGTTTTGCGGTCATTTGATCTTACTGACCGCAATTCAGCCAATTAGCATTGCCAGCCAGGGATAGATGTTAGCCGGGAAATCCTCATAAAATATTGATCAGGAAAGGATGTGATTCGATAATGTCTTCTAAGCAAGAAATGGGAATCTTTGGATAAAAACTCCATTGATATTACAATCCTCGTTTATCGATAATCTCCGCCTGCCGTTCTGCCGGCTGCAGCGATAATACGATATGTGGATTTGACGAAAAAAGTGTGTCCGCGGTTATATGAATTATGAACTCGGTTTCAGGTTATAGACCTTTTTGGGTTATATAATCTGCGAGGTCTGCCAGGCGGCAGCAATAACCCCATTCATTGTCATACCAGGCCAGGACTTTAATCATATTGCCGCCCATTACCTTGGTACTTGGAGCATCCACAACAGCGCTTGCACTGGTGCCTATAAAGTCACTACTGACCAGTTCTTCTTCCGAATATTCCAAAATACCTTTCAATATTCCATCGGAAGCTTCATGTAAAGCGTCATTCACTTCTGAGGCAGTAACGCTACACTCGAGGTTGGCGACAAAATCAACCAGGGAACCTGCGGGCACCGGTACTCTTATTGCCATTCCGTCCAGCTTCCCGTCAAGCCCTGGTATCAGCCTCCCAACGAGTTTGGCGGCACCTGTTACCGTCGGAACGATATTAATCGCAGCTGACCTCGCACGCCGCAGGTCTTCATGATGCCTGTCAAGCAGTCTCTGGTCTCTGGTATAGGCATGAACGGTGGTAATAAAGCCTTTTGTTATACCGAATTTCTGGTGCAATATTTTGACCACAGGGGCAATACAGTTAGTTGTGCATGAACCTGCCGAAAGTATGTGGTGCTTCATTGGATTGTACTGTTCCTCATTCACACCCGGGATGATGGTAATATCCTCTCTTATTGCCGGCGCTGATATGATGACTTTTTTAGCGCCGTTATTTAAGTGACCAACAACCTGTTTTGCATCTCTGAGAGTTCCGGTACAGTCGATAACGATATCTACACCGAGTTGACTCCACGGAATTTTAGCCGGGTCACGTTCGGAAAAAAATTTGACCCTTTCTCCGTCAACAATCATGCTGTCTTCGCTCGTTTCAACAACTCCGGGGTATTTTCCGTAAACACTGTCCCATTTTAATAGGTGAGAGTTCGTCCGCGCATCAGAACTGCCGTTTGCTGCCACTGCTGATATTGTTCCGTTGTGGTACTCTTTTAGCACTCTGAAAGTTATTCTTCCGATTCTTCCGAATCCGTTAATTCCGATTGAGGCCATTTTTTCCCCCCTCCTCGATTACTCATCTTTCACATTCTTCGTCTATTATGTTGAAACAGCAGGTATTTTTTCCTTGTTCAGGTCAACGAACCTGGTCTTTAACTTTTCGGTTACCTGTGGCATGGTAGTATATTCCATTTCTCCGAGAGGTAGACGATGCGGCTCAAAAGGCCCATGTCGTCTCATGAGATCTGCCATTTCATTTGCCTGATGGCGAGCGAGGTTAAAAGCTTTATCTTTGAACATATCTCGCGGTCCGATCAGCTTGCCTTCAGCCAACTGGAAGCCAAGGCTGATTACCCTGGAGGGTCCATCAAAACGAGAGGGAGTACTATCCTCCACTGCGACTGGCATCAACGGACCCATGTGGGAACCTCGCATCCAGCCTTCGACAAGTATGGGAGAAGCAAAGGGTTCAAGAATCTCGCCCACGGCAGGAAAATCGCCTTGCGCACGGACAATACACACGGGATCATCCTTTCCGACGTAGCGACCAGCAAGGAGTGCCAGGCGCTGAGTCGATGATACCGCCGCAATCTCTCCACTTGCACGGCTGTACAACGCCTTCACCATGTATCGGGAGGGTGCTCCGATGAAGACAAGAAGATCATAAATTTCCTCCGGAGCATTCATAATTACCTTCTTGTTTTCCAGGACATCATGTACCTCGAAAGAGAATCCGCTATGCATAGTGGGTGCAATAACAAGCCCAACACTATTGAATGGATCGGCGAACATCTTGTACAAAGGCATATTCCACGCCCCGGCAGAGGTCTTATCCGCCATAAAAATGATTACAGGCTCTGATTTACGCTCTTCCAGTTCTATCTCCGCGACGCCGGGGCCCATACCTTTAACATTGCCGGAAAATGCATCCGAGAGCAGGTCCTGACCGGCACCATACAGCTTGAGTGACTTGGCAATTTCCGTGCCTGCCAGAAACACCTCCCAGGCAAGTTTGTGGACCTGCTTGTTCTCAACACCAAACCGATGTGTCATTATTAGTTGCAGGTCGTCGCCGCACTTGGTTACATGATAGTCAATTAAAAGCCCTGATTTTCTGGCGTCTGCAAGCATCGCATCGGCTTTTAATAATACATCTGGATGCGATTCCGAGTGCCCCACATATCCACCGATATCCGCTTTGATAACGCTTAGAGTGATATGCATTTAGACCTCCTTAACGATTATTTTAATTTCAACCAATTACAGGAAATGGCTTTTTCAGCTTGTTTGAATTAGGGTAACGGAAAGTCCCCGGAAAGTAGTGTCCCTTTTCCGGGTGATGATTCCACCACCCACCTGGCGCCGATTACTTCGGCTCTCTCATGCATTCTTTTCATACCCGAGGAATGCAACTTGATGGCATCCGGGACAAATCCGATTCCTTTATCCGTAATACGCAGTTTCAGAACCTTGCCCACGACTTCTATCGAAATGTCAACTTCATCAGTGTTGGCATGCCCTAAGACATTTGTTATCGCCTCCTGGATTATGTAGAAAACTGAGATTTCGACAATTCTAGCTAGTCGTGTTTCCAGAAGTCCATAGGTCTGAAAATTAACTATGATCGGAGTGGATTCTTGAACGATATTGAAGTAATTCCGGAGTGCCTGATATAGTCCTACCTTGTTAAGTTCATGCATAGAGAGAGAGTTGGATAAATCCCGTGTTTGCTGTATTATTTCATCGGTCAGTGCCTTAATCTCGTCCAGCTCAGTACAAACTTCTTCCGGTGGTAATTTACTTAAACGATTTAATTGCATGACCATCAACGTCAGTGTTTGTCCCAGATATTTATGAATACTGTCTGCCAATCTTCGGCGTTCTTCTTCCTGAACGAGTAAAAGCTGGCTGGTTAACTCACGGTTTCTTTTAGAAATTTCATCAATCTTTTTCTCCAGGTCGATACTCATTGCTATACCACCGCTGTAGTCTTCGTGTTAAAAAATCATTAATAGGAACATGCTGTTAACCATGTCCATGATATACTCTTTACCAATCCCTGGTATAGCTGTTTGTTTTACTGGTAACCAGAGTAACATATTCGTATTTTGCCTAAGTGGGTATATTATAAAATATAAGTAATAAAACAGTTGTAACAAAGTACGTTATTTGGTTACAAAAATATTACATTTCCTATGCCGAGAAGTTATTCATTTATTAAGTTCTCAAGTCTTTTGTTAAAATCATCCTGACTGAAACTGAACCCCTGGGTGCTATTATATTCAATTGAAAAAGAAGCACAGACAGCAGCTATCATTACTGAATCCATAACTGTTTTTCCTTCCAGAATACCTTCGACCAGACCACCCGTGAAAGCATCCCCGGCACCGTACGAGTCCACTACCTTATCAAGGGTTACTGAAGGTATAACAGTCTCGCCACTACCGGCATAGACTATCGACCCTTTATCAGCGAGTGTAACGATAAGCGCCCCGTCTTTTCTCGTCAATGCATTTCCTGTTAGTCCGGTTCTATTGTAAATGAAAGAGAGTTCGGCTTTATTAACAACGGTAATCAATGCTTTTTCGATACAGAGAACCAATTCTCCAGAATCCCACCGGGAGAGAGACTGCCCCGGACTGAAAATATAGGGGATTCCGAATTTCCTGAAATCATGGCAGTAATTCTTCATATCTTCCAGGTTACCCGGTGAGACCATGCCGAGAGTATCATCAGCATTCATTTGCGATAAATCATATTCCGTTGGATAATCCAGAGCTCCGGGAACAAAGGCTGTTATCCGGTTGGAGTCATTATCGGTGATGACATGGGCTACTGCCGTCATCTCCGTATCGACTACCCGGATTCCTTCTGTTTCGATATTATTTTCCTCCATCCAGGTAAAATACCTGTCAGAGTCTTTTCCGACGGATGACACTACTACCGGTTTTCTGCCAAGCAATGAGAGAGTGTAAGCGATATTACCCGCATTACCTCCGAAACTTTCCCTGATTTCAACAACATGGAAACCTGCTTCAATTGGATATTCACGATTATTAATACAAATATCCGATAACGACCCGTTAATATTCAGAAACCTGTCATAAGCCAGAGAACCGGTAACGATTACTTCCACAAGAATACTCCTCGGCTAAAGCATTTATACCATTTGTTGTATGCTATCAGAACTTTTCCACCCGGTAATAAACTGATATATACCTTGACACTGGTTATTTTTAAAGGATATACTGAAACCAGTTTAATTGCAACCAGGTGCAATTATGACAAGGTTATCATCGTCACCTGGTAAGCATAAAATGCGACGGGGCTATAGACTGCTATGAAATCTATTGAATACGTTATAACAAGCTCCAGGAGAGAAGTACGGTTTCCGAAATATTTGATTATGACCGGTATTCGTAAAAATTGTGAGGAAAAAAGTGAAAATCAAAGCTGAATTACCTGCAAATTTTTTTACCCTTTATTATTGCAACTAGTTGCAATAATAAAGGGTTGTATTCTAATTACTCATAAAGAAGGAGGACTTCAGCATATGGATAAAGAAAAGCCACGACAGGAGATTGAGGAAGCTATCGACGCCGGTGATCTGCATCATTTATTAATGCTGAACGGTATGCTTCACGGTCACTATTGTCCGGGATCGTCCATGGGAGTAAAAGCAGCAGCAAGAGCTGTGAAAGAAATGAAGACGAGTTCGACAGGAATGGAAGAAGTAATAGCGATAGTTGAAACAAACAGTTGTTTCAGCGACGGCGTCCAGATGGTTACCGGCTGCTCATTTGGTAACAATGCTCTTATTTACCGTGACTATGGCAAGACGGCAGTAACCCTGGCACAGAGAAACAGAGATGGCATCAGGCTGGCAGCAAAGCCTGACAGCAGTCCTCTGCAAAGATACCCTGAAGCGGCAGAACTCTTCAGGAAGGTTGTCCAGGAGCGTAGTGGTACCGGGGAAGACAGCGAAAAGTTAAGAAAGTTATGGATAGATATTTCCTTTGAAATGCTGGATTTACCCGACGAGGAACTGTTTACCATCAGCCGGGTAAAAGCTGACGTGCCGGAATATGCCGGAATATTCTCCAGTGTTAAATGTTCAATATGCGGCGAGAATATCATGGAACCGCGTGCCAGGGTTAAAGACGGAGGATACGTCTGCCTTCCCTGCTCCGGCCAGGCATATTATCAACTCGCCGGTGATGGGCTTTCACTTGTCGGAGGATAGATACAGATGACCTGTATTACCGTTTTAATCAGGAAACCGGCATGAAAGGAAAAAAGATGTCTGATAAGTTACATGGTATCACCGTCGTGACTGGTATAATTCTCCTGGTATCTTCGTTTCTGCTCCTGCCAGCCTGCGGCGAAGAACAGGGACCTGCGAGTACAGAGAGTAAACCGGCACCTGCGAACGAAGCTGGGACTATAACCCGGCTCGAAACCTATACAATAGCTGATTCGACCGGTGACTGGGGGTTTCCTTCACCCTACGCTCATTACTCCCGCGGACCTGGCTATGTCAGGATGCATTATATATTCGAAACGCTCGTATGGAAGAATGCTACCGAATTCATCCCGCAACTGGCGAGAGAGTGGGAGTACGATGAAAAGGCTAATGCCTACACCTTTACTTTGCAAAAAAATGTTAAGTGGCATGACGGAGTGGAATTCACTGCCGATGATGTTGCCTTCACCTATAATTACGCCGAAGAACATCCTTACCAGTGGGTCGATAACAGCATCGTCGAGTCCGTTGAAGTACTCGATAAATATACCGTAAAGATATACCTTAGCAAGACTTATGCATCTTTCTTCCAGGATGTTGCCGGCGCTCAGCCGATACTGCCGAAGCATATATGGGAGAATGTGGATGTACCGGAGGAGTTCCAGTCCGAAGAATCGACCATTGGCACGGGACCTTATAAGTTCGGGGATTACAGCAAAGAACATGGAACATATCTTTACGTGGCTAATGACGATTATTATCTGGGTAAACCGGCTGTAAAAGAAATAAGGTTTGTTAGAATAGCTCCCGAGATGAATCCGGCAGCGCTGAAGGACGGTTCGGTGGACTCTGCCAGCGTTCCTGTCGAAGTGATCGATGACATCAAGGCATCCGGATTTACCGTCATCGAGTGTCCTCCGTCATGGAATGCCAAACTGATGATCAATCATCAGAAAGAACCTTTATCCGATAAAGAGTTCAGACAGGCTATTGCCTATGCTATTAACCGCGAGTCCCTGGTAGAGATCGTGCTCCGGGGCGAGGGTATCCCCGGGAGCCCCGGACTTATGCCACCGACCAGCGTCTGGTTTTACCCGGACACACCTCAGTACGAATACAATCCTGACAAAGCAAAAGAGCTTATCGAGGGACTCGGATACTCGATGGACGGTGATTACTACTCTAAGGATGGCCAACCGCTTAAACTCAGCCTGATAGCAGCCTCCGACTATAAAGACCTGGGGCAGTTTATTACAGGACAGCTTGAGGATATCGGTATCGATATTGATTTCCAGACCTACGAAGCCAAGACGGTCGACTCAAAGGTCGAAGCCTGGGATTTCGATCTGTCCATATACGGTCATGGCGGTATCTATGATCCGTCCATTCTTGAGAGGACAATACTTGATGATGGCTTTAACAGCGCCCGTTATACATCCAACGCGGAGTTGACTGAGTTGCTGCAGGACCAGTTAACCGAGATGGACCCTGAAAAAAGAAAAGAAATGGTATTCCGGATACAGGAGCTATACGCCGAGGATGTCCCGGCGCTGACCCTTTATTATCCCAGGTCGTACTGGGCACACGATGGCAATATAAATCTTTACTATACAATGGACGGCCTGGCAATAGGCATACCAATACCCCTGAATAGAATGTGCTTTTTTAAGTAGGAGTTATGTATCATGGAGCAATCCGGGAAAAGTGAAAATAATGACAATAATATAATTATCGAATTAAAGCCGATAGGCATTGTCAGGAACCGGTCAAATGACGCTAGTTGGGGTGAGACACTTGGGAAATTAAACTGGCAGGAACGTGCTGCCCGGATGAAAGGCCAGAGTGACTCTGCCTCTGAGATTACCGTTAATCCTGAGTTCGCCGATGCTCTTGACGGAATAGAAGGTTTTTCCCACCTTCTTATACTCTACTGGCCGCATCTCCTTCCTGAGGAAAGACGTTCCGTGACCAGAGTACACCCTATCGGCAACAGGGACTTTCCGCTGGTCGGTGTCTTTGCCACCCGGAGCCCGGTTCGCCCCAATACAATACTGGCTACTGTGGTACGCCTGCTGGGAAGACACAATAATGTGCTTACAGTTACGGGACTCGATGCTCTGGACGGAAGTCCCGTACTCGATATAAAACCTCATTATCCTGAGAGTGTTGACGCAGGTGAAGTAAGAGTACCGGAATGGATGAAGCAGGTAAATCGCCGGTTTGATAATAATACTGGAGAATAACGGAGTGTGTGGTAACAATTAAATGACTGAAAAGCGTAATCTGGTAACGTATGGCGTTGCTTTTCTGATTATTCTTACGCTTAATTTCCTTTTACCCCGACTGATGCCCGGCGATCCGTTCTCGGCAATATATGGAGACGAAGCGCTTATTGCCATGACTCCGGAGTTAAAAGCGCACCTGATGGAACGTCTCGCTATGAATGAGCCGCTGTTGTCACAGTTCGGAGCGTATATATCAGCGCTTTTCCGGGGTGATCTGGGATATTCATATTACTATAATGCGCCGGTATTAAGCGTTATTATGGGGAGCTTGCCCTGGACACTTCTGATCGTCGGAACTTCCCTGATATTATCCACGTTGCTGGGTATCGTACTGGGGATAGAGTCCGGATGGCGGCGCGGTTCGAAGACCGACCATGCCATGCTTGCCGGGCTGATGAGTCTGAACGGATTTCCCGACTTCTTCATAGGATTGATACTGCTGATTATATTCGGCGTTACGTTGAGACTGGCGCCCCTTGCCGGGGCGATAACACCGTATTCCGGCCTCAGCGGTTTTTCCCTCTTTATCGATGTTATCAAGCATGCAGCGCTGCCGGTAGCCGCTCTGACTCTGGCGCATCTCGCCGGCGGTTATCTACTCACTCGAAATACAATGATTACGGTGCTGAAAGCACCTTTCATGCTGACTTCCAGGGCTAAGGGGCTTTCCGAAAAAACTCTGAAATACCGGCACGCCGGGAGAAATTCGATGCTACCGGTACTGACCGTGACCGGTATCTGGTTTGGCAGAGTGGTCACCGGCGCATTATTCATCGAACTGGTCTTTGCCTACCCTGGTATAGGTTACCTGACTTATCAGGCATTGCTTACCCGTGATTATCCGCTCATACAGGGCATATTTCTAATGGTAGCAGTCTCTGTACTCGTGGCTAACTTTGTCGTAGATTTCCTTTATCCGAAGCTTGATCCGAGGATAAAGTATGCATATTAGTATAAAAAAAGAAATAAAGAAAAGCAGGGCCGGAAAAGTCGGACTCCTGTTATTACTGCTGGTGATCCTGATGGCTCTGATGGCGCCGGTATTCAGCAGTTACGACCCCGGTCAGCAATCGGCGGATTCCCTGCTTTCACCTTATAGCGGGCACTTGCTGGGAACTAATCATGTCGGCCAGGATATCTGGAGCCAGTTACTGTACGGAGCCCGTACGTCACTGCTGGTGGGCTTCGGTGTTGGTTTTATCAGTTTGTTGTTGAGTGTATTTTTCGGAGTATCTTCGGCAATAATCGGTGGGATATATGACCGTATTGTTATGCGAGTCGTCGACGCATTTATTGTGATTCCCGTAGTGATAGTAGTAATACTCGTTGCCGCCTATATTAAACCATCATTACCCGTACTCATTCTTATGCTTTCGACACTAAGCTGGCAGGGAGGTGCCAGGGTCATTCGGGGGCAGGCGCTGTCACTGAAAGAACAGGGACATGTGAATGCTGCCAGGGGATTCGGTGCCGGCCGGTTCTATATTGCCTGTCACCACATCCTGCCTGACCTTACACCGATCCTGCTCGTGGAGTTTATTTACGGTGTCAGGAGGGCTGTTTTCTTGGAAGCCGGCCTGGCATTCCTCGGTATCACCGACCCGATGTCTATAAGCTGGGGTGTGATGATGCGGGACGCGATGAGATTCAGTTATCTGGATGTCTGGCAATGGTGGCTCGTTCCAGCCGGAGTAGCGCTTTCGCTGACGATAATCGGTCTTACCTTCGTCAGTCACGCCGCCGAATCAATTCTCGATCCCAGGCTGAGAGGTGAAGCAGTTGCTTGAGATTGAGGACCTGAAGGTTAGCTATGGCAATGACAGGATTCTGAACGGACTAAACCTTGAATTAGCCGATGGAGAATCGTTGGCAATCATCGGTGAGTCCGGCGCCGGAAAGACCACCCTGGGACTGAGTATTATGCGCCTGACGGAAGGAAATGTGCAGGGTAGTATTAGCTTAAATGACAGTAAAGACCTGTTAACGCTTTCGGATAAAGAGATGCGGGAGATAAGGTGGAACCAGATCGCTATGGTGTTCCAGAACGTGAATAACATACTTGACCCGGTCTATCCAATTCTGGAACAGGTATCCGAGTCGATAATCGAACACGGAATTATGAAGAAGAAAAATGCCCGTGCCAGGGCTGGTGAGTTATTAGAACGGTTCGGAATCCGGCAGGACCGGTTTAACGCTTATCCTCACCAGCTCAGCGGTGGTGAACAGCAGCGGGTACTGCTGGCAATGGCAATGGCAAATGATCCCGACCTGCTGATTCTGGATGAACCTCTTTCTTCACTTGACGTAACTACCAGGAGGGAACTTGGTGATTTACTGAGGCAGGTTACCGATAAGCGTACTAGGCTGGTAATAACTCATGACCTGGATACAGCCGCCAGGTTATCGGAAAGACTCGCTGTTCTTTACGGAGGTAGAATTATCGAATCGGGACCAATTGCCGAATTGTTGCGTACGCCGCGACATCCTTATACCCGAGCTTTGATCCGAGCTTATCCAAATATGACGACGGTGAAAGACCTGCAGGGCATAAAAGGAAGGATGACCCGACCGGTGAGTGGCTGTCCCTTCCACCCTCGCTGCACCCAGGCGATCGATATCTGCCGGGAATGGGTGCCGGAGCTTATCCAAAGTCAGGAAAGGTCAGTCGCCTGCCACCGCGGTGGTATCATTACTCTCCTTTCCATGTCAGGCTTGTCGAAGTCGTTCGGTTCATTGAAAGCGGTCGATTCGGTGGACCTGCACATAGACGCCGGTGAAACACTGGCGCTGGTAGGGCAGAGTGGCTCTGGGAAGACAACACTTGCTAAAACGATTATGGGACTGTATCCCCAATCGGGAGGTTCAATATACCTGGAAGGAAAGGAGATTACAGTCAGGAAAAAGGACTTTTATAAAAGGGTGCAGATGATATTCCAGAACCCGGGAGAATCGTTGAGTCACCGCCTGTCAGTCCTGGAATCGGTGATGGAACCTCTGTTAATTCAGCAAATCGGCAATGAGCAGGAGAGGAAAGAAAAGGCTATCAAGACAATCGGGGAAGTCGAATTGCCACAAACCGAAGCGTTTATCAATACCTACCCACACCACCTGAGTGGCGGTGAACTGCAGAGGGTTGCCATCGCCAGGGCGCTGGTACTGGGCCCCGATTTGCTTATCGCTGATGAACCGACGGCTTTCCTCGATGCCAGCGTCGGGGCGAAAATCCTCAAGCTGTTGCTCAATCTCCAGGAACAAAGAGGATTGAGCATGCTGTATATAACCCACGATATTGCCGCCGCAAGGAAAGTCAGTGACAGGATCGCAGTTATGCTCAACGGAAAGATTATCGAAGAAGGACCTTCAAACGAAATAGTCACTTCACCCCGGCAGGGTTATACCAGGCAGCTTCTCAATTCCGCTTCATCTCTCGGCGAGTCATAAATCCAGGTATTCCCGTGATACGCTTCAATAAAATGAAGCCAAACCTTAAAATAAACGTCCTTCATTATTCGGGCAGATGCGGTTCAATATAGTTACTATTTTTTACAGCCGTAAATTACTTCACAAATTAAGTAAAAGTTATTTTAAGAATACCCGCTTGAAAGGCTCAGGCATATCCGGTCGGTTAGCCCGGGAATCGCAACTGCGCAATCAGGAAAAGTAATACTTGATTGCAGGCTTATTTGAAAGAAATACTATTAAATTCTGCGGACAATTTGAGACAAAAACTGGTAACATTGTTACCAGTTTGCACAAATTTCGTTGGTACCCCTGGTGCGACTCGAACGCACGACACACGGTTTAGGAAACCGTTGCTCTATCCTCTGAGCTACAGGGGCTTTTTCCAAACTTATTACGAGTATTCGGTTTTTATTAAGCTATGACTTGCTCTTGTAACTATTTTGCGCCCATTACGAGTGTCCGATTCTTAACCTACTATTGTTTGCTCTTGTAACCAATTACGTAAATGAGACTATTTAAGACTTTTTTCGAGTATTCGTTTTTTAGTGGCAGGTGTCTCCCTCCGGAGCTTCATTTTAACCTGCGCCCGAAATTCATTCTAACAATATTTCACTTTCCACGCAATAAAATACCCGTGAACTGGCACGGCAGGTATTCGCGCAGTATCCTAATCGAGAGCTAACTGTATTTTAATGGCTTTTTCCAACTTGTGCATATCTTCCGGTGAAATGGCACCCGCGCAGCTTGATAGCCTGGACTTACTCACCGTCGCTAACTGATCGGCCATGGCTTTGCTTTTTCTCCCATCGATTGTTACCAGGGCTTCGCTTGGATAAAGGCGCTCAGTGTTGCTGGTCAGAGGAACGACCTGGACCCTGTTGAGAAATTTGTTCGAGGCATCATTGCTGACGATTACAGCGGGTCGGCTCTTCTGGATTTCTCCACCAATGGAAGGATCGGAATTAACCCACCATACTTCACACCGTTTCATCGGTTAAGTCCTGAAAAGTAACCTCCGCCCACTCCGCAACTTCTTTTTCTCGCTCCTCATCCCGGGCCATTGCAGCGTAAGCCGATTCCAGGTCAGGACGGATAACATAAGGCCTGACCAGCTCCTCAATGAACTTGCTTATTTTCCGCGGTCCTATGTTTTCACGAAGACCAATATAGACATCCTCGCTAATTGTAATGGTTAATTTTTTCTGCATATCTAGATCCTCTATACGTGTATTATACGTGTAATAACTCTAGATCTCAATGAGTAAATAATACAGGGTCTCCATATCTGCATCACGGGTGTGTTATAATCGGGAAAATCAAGTGAAAATGATAAAAAGGGGGAAACTATGACCAAGATGAAGTATTCGAAGTATATTGTCACCGAACCGAAGCCCGTTCCGCCGGAAATCCGGGCTAAAATGGAGGACGAAAGACCGAAGAGAAAGTCCACTATCGAGTCTACCCATATCATGCAGGTAGACAGTGAAGTCATACCGGACATGTTTTACGCGGATGCCGTCTGGCTCTGGAAAGGCGCATCTGAGGATAAGGTGGAAGAACCGCACATTCATGAGTTTCCGGAGGTAATCGCTTTTATCGGTTCCGACCAGGCGAATCCCCAGGACCTGTGCGGCGAGATAACCATCTGGCTTGACGGGAAAGAGCAGAAAATAACAAAGACCTGCCTTATATTTGTCCCTGCCGGCGCCGCCCACTGTCCTATAATTTTCAACAGGATAGACAGGCCAATATTCTTCGGAACGATATCTCCTTCGACCGTATATACGCGCAAAGCAATCACCGAAGAAGAAGCGGCGGGACTTGAACCGAAATGCCGGGTCATCACTGAGGTTGCAGAATTCGGTCCGGGTGGTGGTACTCCACCCCAGCGACCGCCTGATTCGGACCTTGAAGGCGCCCGTGTCATGCACCTTGAGGATAACGTGGCAGAAGGCTCTTTTTACGTCGATTTCGTCTGGATATACAAAGGCACCGGTCAGGCTCCGGCACAGGTCCACAATCACGAATGGGAAGAACTGATCGCCATGGCAGTATGTGACCAGGATAATCCGTATGATATGGAAAGCGGGAAAATGAGCATAGTTCTCGGCGGAGATACATATGATATCAACGGCAGTGCGATGGTATGTATTCCGAAGAACCTGAACCATTGTCCCTGGAAATTCCATGCTATTGTGAAACCTACCCTGGTCTTTACCGCTGGTCCTACCGGAACGTACACGGGCTCGCATAGACAGTAGCATCATATTCGGAGAGTGAGATAGTGAATGAATATAGCGGTTGCGGTATTTCTTATACTGCATGGTCTGGTACACCTTCTGTACCTGGGCCAGAGCATGAAATGGTATCAACTCGGTGAGGGGATGACCTGGCCGGAGAACTCCTGGGTGTTTTCCAGGCCGTTCGGGAACAAAGCGACCCGTGTAATAGCCGGTGTTTCCTGTGTAGCGGCGGCTCTGGTTTTCATCGTCGGTGGAGTTTTCATATTTGCGAAACAGACAGCCTGGGTGTGGATCACCGTCGGTGCTGCGGCTTTTTCATCGCTTCTCGTGATTCTCATGTGGGACGGGAAAATGAAAGAGCTGGCCAATAAGGGACTTTTCGCAATACTCATCAACGCGGCAATACTAATCCTGCTCCTGGTGGTAGGAAGGCCTGATTTCGGTTTTTGATCTCATTGTTTGGGAAGAGAAGAAGCCTGCCGATTATCCGGCAGGCTTCTTTAACTTTATTGTCCGTTGATATTATCGCCAGGCGTCGATGCTGTGGACGGCTTCCATTCCAGGGCTTCGACCGCCGATCCAGTGTGTACTTTCTTCACCGGCACCGCAGACAATGATACAGTTTTGCCAGGGGTCGGAAACCATCGGGACCATGTAGTCTTCAGGAAGTTCTTTCCACGGTTTGCCGGAGGTAGGCTCGATACCTGTCCACGAGGCAGTGTTTACATCCGCCCATGATTGAGTACGGTATTCCTTTACCGATATATAGCTGTTCTTCTGAATCCACTCATAGACTTCGTCTTTACTCTTGAAACCGGCTTCATAGAGGTGCTGTGCCATCTGGGGAAGCATCCAGAAGGTGATACCGCCCGAACTGCCGGGCCAGAATTCGGGAAGTATATACGGGATCCAGTTCTTAGGACCGGGAACGCCTTTTACACCAAGTCGACGGGCAATACCGCCGTGGCCACTCTTCTGGAAGGCACGGTAGCCGCCGGGAGAGAAGGTTGTGCGACCTATCGAAACCCCTCCACCGGTACCTATCTGCATGCAGAAGATGATACTCTCGTCTTTTTTATAGTCGTATTCTTCATTCAGTCCCTTCCATCCGGGGGGAAGGGCGTCCAGGTTCTCAGGAAAGACGTTGAAGAGGGGCGTTCCTACGATACCGCAGTTAGTTACCTGCGGGATATTGTTGCCGAGGTTACGCCACATTAACTCGGAAGCATGGGCGAGGCTTCTGTTGGCGTAATTTCCGGGACCGAACATACCGGTCCCGAAATTCATCTTGATTTCCCTGGAGATAGGTCCGCTGATACAGATGGCCATACCGCCACGCCCGTCGTAGCTGCCACCGCCTTCGGCTTCGGCGATTGCCAGGACAACCGGGAAATACTCGGGTTTACATCCCGCCATTACGGCGTTAACCGCGACCTGTTCAACTGTCGCCGTGCGTTTGACGGGTTTGAAAGTAACAGGAGAACCTTTCCCTTCGATCGGCCTGTTAGTGTTGTTCTGGAACAGGAAGGCCGAATGCTCTTTATGATGGACAATGAGTTCATCCGGTTTATGGCTGGTGCCTTTCAGCATTGCCGCTACCCGTTCTTCGGTGGGAATCACGACAGGCAGTCCGGTAGTGTATTTAGCTATAGGGGCTCCAAGTATGTCGTAATATTCGGTCTGGGCGTAAAATTCTTCCGCTTCTTCGAGGGTTCCTTCGAAAAGTATCCTGTCCTGGTTTATGGTGTGCACATAGCCCTTTGCTTCTTCATCGGTTAACGGTCTGGTAAGGGCGTCAAACACCATCGGCAGGAATCTTTCGACATCTTCCGGACCCTGCATGGAGCGTGATACGTGGACGCGGCGTAAATGGGGCGAACCACTCATCAGGCCTGCCTGCGTGAAGCACTCGGTCTGGTCGCCGTATATCATCGATACCGTGGGGATACCCGACTGTTCAACATCCGCTACCTGGAACAACTGTTCCCAGATCGCGCCATGTCACCAGATAACCCCGGCAATAAGTGCGTCGGCGTCCTTTTTCTCCTCTTCGGAAAGATCCGCGCTGAAGCCAAATTTCCTCTTTATTACCCAGTTTACATTCGGATAGTCCGCGGGCAGTTTTTTCAACAGCGGGATGGTGATATCCTGGTCACCACCGGCGTTGATGCAGACATAGATGGTCTTACCTTCGATGGTATCGAGTCGCGGTGCCAGCGACTTCACTTCAATCGGTTCCTGTATACCGACAGGATTAAGACATTTATAGGTAGTAGCCATTATTCCTCCTTCGTTATTTTTACGCATGAATTATCGTATCAGGTAATCACGTTATGGATGCATGCGTGATTATACTATTTCATTAAGAGCAGGAGGTCAAATATGTAAATAATAAACCTTCAGTACTTTGCTAACAGTTTTTAAATAAAGGTCAAGTTAGAAAGTTAAAAACCCATTACTTCCGAAGTGTTCTCATGAACGGATTACCATCCTGTATATCTATGTTGTTTATTTATAACATGAATATATTCCCAATAATAACAAAGCAGTCGGTTTGAATGATATTGGTATTGAGATAGTGAGTAAAATGAAGGATATTGTATATTAGGTGACTCATTTTAGCCGAGGATATGCTGCCATCTCTTCAGACCGGTTTAGGTGCAGCAAGATTGTGTTTGTTATAATTAATATCGTTTCTCCCTGAAGAGGGCAGGAGTACCGATACGTCTACGTCTGATATTACACCTAATAAAAAGGATCAAGGAGAGCCGTCTAAATCAGAAGATGATGGCTCGAAGGTCAATCTGAAAAAATTCCATGCCGAATCCGCAGCATCTGCCGTGGAAGAAGCTGCTATCAATTATCAGTCACCATCTGTAATAGCCGTGGGAGCTGACGCTCAGAGTGTTTCCTTGCTGGCACTTATGGTCAACCTTTTACTCTCGATAATATGCCTTAAAGCGCCAGTATTTATCGAACGTATCGGTCTGACTAAGAGAGGGGCTGTTATACTTGCTTTGATAAATGTCTGCGTCTGGATACCTCTGATATTATCTTTTTTGCTTTTTTCGAACACGGTGTCACCTTTAGGGTTTGTTTTCCTCTGGCTACTGAACCTGGTACCCGCAGTATTGTTATCCACTCAACGGGATAACTGGCTTTCAAACATGATTCCGAAGGATATAATGGGGCGTTATCTGGGACGCCGCATGGCAATCAAAAGTGGTTTCTATCTTGGTTCGTTCTGTCTTTTCGGATACTTGCTTGACTCGTCCGCCAACGGTGCAATATCGGGATTTTGTTTCATCTTTTTCATTGCTTTCCTTACAGCTTTTCTTAACTTCAGCATTTATTGGTCTATGAAGGACGCAAAAATCAATATGAGAGCTGCCGGACAGCAGCAACAGGCAGGTTTCGGCACTGTCGATTTTATAAAGGAACTGAAAACACGGCGTTTGACGAAGTTTATCCTTTTCACTTCTCTTTTCAGTATTACGATAAGCCTCAGCGGCCCGCTTTATGCCGTATATATGTTGAAGGAACTCGATTTCGGATACCTCTCCTTTACCATTATCATAGGCACGGAGTACTTCACCAGGATAATCAGTATGCCGTTCTGGGGCCGGCTGGCTGATCGGAAGGGAAACATCGAGGTATTGAGCTTAGTTTCCCGTGTTATTCCATTCATCCCCATTTGCTGGCTTTTCTTTTCCAATCTGGGATATTTTATTTTTATACAGGCAATATCTGGACTCTGCTGGGGAGCTTATGATCTCTGTACTCAAAACTACCTGTTTAAACTGGCACCGCCCGAAAAGAAGTTAAGATATATTATGTACAGTAAAAGCCTTACCCTGTTCTGTATGTTTCTTGGAGGACTACTCAGTGTATATTTACTAGATGAGATATTTCCGATTTCCGGCAGTAGAATTCTCAGTATTTTCCTGATTTCCGGTATCTTCCGGGGGCTGGTAGCCCTGTCTATCATACCAAAGCTAATCGATTATGCAATAAAAGTGAAATCAACTGAAGAGAAAACTGATAGTATTAAGGAAATGGAAATCGGTCCCCGGCCTGAAAACAGAGGACTTTATTATCAGCCGGATTCTTGGCTGAGATACATAGAGCCGGAAAAACCGCGAATAACATCCAGAGTTAAAAAAGATGTGAAGGCAGCGGTCTCAACCGCAGGTCTGTATTACCACCTGGATAAATGGATAAAATACTTTACTCGTACAGCCGTGATACCGACAGGTATTATACACGAAGCTGTGAATCCCGCAGCCTATCATGCGTTGTATTATGATCCAGCATCCTTGATGAAATACCGGAATATGATACTGCAAAAGGTTCACAATCAAAATCAAACACGAGACGGTATAAATTCATCAAAAGCAAGGTATCACGTTCCAGCAAATCAGAAAAAATATGTAACGGCTGGTGTCTAGACTAGCCAGTATTATGTAATGAATGAAACACAATACCTCGTGGAGCTGAGTTGACCGTATTCAGCCTGATTTTCGGTAGAGAGTAACGTTCTTGTAGTCGCGCTGGACGTCGAAAAAAGTCCGGAGCACATCCAGGTAAGGACTGCCTGTTGCTTTCTCGTCATTGATCGTGTCGATAGTTATCTGGCGAACTGGCTGAAATTGCCGGGTCAACATATGACGCAGAAAACCGAGGTATTCAGGCAGGTGAGGATCGTCTGGAGAAACGTTAAATATCAGGTCACGTCCGTTCCGCCTGGATACTGCTACCAGCCTGGTACCGTAATAGACAAGGTGAGTACCGGTAACTCGTTTCGGTAAGGTGCCTTTTATCGAGTCAAGCTTGGTCCCGCACAGTGATGCCGGGTCTGCGGCATTTATCCAGTATACGGCGTCCCCAGGCAGTTTTCGCTGCAGACGGCGAAAAGCCTGGTGTGAGATGAACTGGAGCCCGGGAATACCATGGAAGAAATACCCCGCCAGTACTTCTCCGGACAGTTCCATCAACCGCAGGGCACGGAAAACGTTTCTCCACTGGAAAGCAGGCAGCTCTCTTTCCAGGAGTTCCCTGAAGAGAATACCGTATCGGTCAAGCAGAAGTCTCACCCGGTCTTTTATCCGCTCTTCTGCCTCAAGCAGGTCTTCATCCGGTTCGGGATCGGGAAGCAGGAACCAGTTGCCGACATACGGTAGGGTATTCTTCCAGCGTGTGAAACCACGTCGACCGCCTGTAGTCCGCCTCCTGCGAAAACGTCTGCCTGTTGTTGGTACGCTAACCTCAGGTGGTTTAAAGCGGTTCATTATTCCGCGACGGAGTGCGGTGACAGTGTCGTTGGTAACCTTTCCCCGCCACACCGCATCCCAGAGACAGTCTGAAAGCTTGCCTGGCCGGTACCCGGACTGGGTGAGCAGGGTGGAAAAATCATATTTACCCAGCTTACCGGGGAACACGTCGATAAGTTCACCATCATCGCTGAGAGGTCCTTCTGTATCTATTTCATTAGCATCATTTTCCTGCATCAGGTCCAGATCAGACTCAAAGCAAAAAGATATTCGTTGTTTCTCACTGCCTATCCAGCGAAGATTGCTTTCTCCCACGGCACTGTCCAGCCAAGAAGTAGAGTACTGGTGGAGCCTGGCAGGCAGAACCTCCGATTCCCAGAGTGCTGCCGGTAGCGGCAGACAGAGTAACTGTTCGATGCGCCTGAATAATTCTTCGATAAAGAATGCCAGTTCATCCTCGGTATCGGTCAATCCCTGATGCTGCGCCAGGAAAAGGGGTAACCACTCTATATCCAACGGCTCGAAGACAGGTATGGCGCTTGCCCGTGCCAGTCTGAGAAGTATTTCAAAATTCTCACTGTCACAGATATATTCATCCGTGCTTTCCTTTACCAGCGACCCCATGATTACCTTCTGAGAGTCGATGATGTCTTCCAGCACCAGAGACAGGCGCTGTTTCTCGATGCCGAGTGCGGTCTGAATAAAGTCGTACGTTACCGGACCGTAATACCGGAGCCATTCCACAAGCACTTCGGTCATTATTTCATCACTGTCTTCGGCTAAAATTGAAGAAGTATCCTCTCTGTCGTACGATATACTCTGAGGACCTGTCAGTGATTCAATAGCAATGTCCTGTTCTCCGTAGAAAGCTTGAGTAATTCGAGGAAGTGTTTCCAGTGCCACTACCAGTTGTTCCGATGCCGCCGGCGGATTTATCAAGGCCAGTCTTTCTGTAAGCGATTCCTGTAACTTTTTTATATCGGTTTTATGGTCGGTTTTCATAGCCTGTAACAGGCGCTCCCACTCAGCTACCGGTACCAGTAGTCGTTCTTTGACCCAGTCTACCAGTTCTCGCGGTGTCTCCGGCGAATAGCCGGGAGAGAGCCGTTGCTGTTTCAGTTCGAACTGCTCCACCATCTCCCGGTCGACAGGAGGACGGATTCCGGGTGTAAACACCACGTGATTTAAAAGGTCGCTGCGTAGCCTGGAAGTAGAATCTGTTTTCAACTCATCAGTTCTGTAAAGGTACTCAGTAGTCTGCCGCCAGGAAAGACTCTGTGCCATCGGACTGGGATAGCCGGTATGAGTCACCGACCATTTGATTTTTCCCGTTTCAAGTTCGGTCAGCACCTGTTTCATGCTTTCCATATCAAATTCATCCTGCAGGCACGTACGCCACGCTTCCAGAAGAATGGGAAAGTCTTCATACTGCATGACGGAAGCAAGAAGTTTCTGTGAACGCATACGGTTCATCCAGAGTGGCATTCTCTGGCCGATTTTATTACGGGTCAGGAGTAACGAACGACCGGCACACTCACGGAACCTGGCTCCGAAGAATCCGGAGCCTTCCAACCGCTTTCGGAGGAGTTTTTCAACGGTTGCGCTCGTAACCAGAGAAAGTACCTCATCGGCTTCGACATCGTGCGGTAACTGTATGACAATGCAATCATTGCCGGTATATATTTCAAGTCTTTGTCCATAACTCTCTTCCCAGGCAGCGTCCAACGCCATGGCGAACGGACGGTTGACCCGACCGCCCCAGGTTGTGTGCAATACAAGCTGGTTCCCCGGCACTTCTCCCGGTCCAGTGCTGACGTACTCCACAACGATATGATGCCGGTGAGGAAGATCGCAGCCGGTCATTTCTTTCTGGAAATTTAGAAAGTCAGCCAGTTGCTCGGATGCATTAACATCCATGTGATATTTTTTTTGCAGCGTTTCGGGAAAGTCGGCGTCATCCAGGCTGTCGTTGGCGATTTCCAGGAACCGTCCGATACGATCCGAGAAGTGGAAGTCACGGTAGTTCTCCTCCCCAATCCAGAAGGGCGCCGCCATTATCCTGGGATTTCCGGGACTCACGAAGACATCATTATGGGTAACGCGCTCTATTTTCCAGTTCTGCGACCCCAGGGCAAACGTCTGACCGATAGTGGCTTCCCAGACGAATTCCTCATCAAGCTCTCCGATAAGAGAACCGGTTTCCTGGTGGCGGAGGTGGAAATAACCGCGATCGGGTATCATCCCACCCGACGTATACAGCGCGAGCAGTGCTCCTTTAACGGCAACAACCGTGTTATCCAGTCGATCGATTGAAACACGTTGCTTTAACTCGCGGACCCGAGCTTCGGCGTATCGTCCGGCCAGCATGTTCAGTACCAGGTCAAACTGCTCTCTTTTCAAATACCGGTAGGGATAGCTGGCGGTTATTTGTGTGTAAAGTCTGTCGATATCCCATTTCTCAACGCCCGTCATGGAGATAATAATTTGCGCCAGTACATCGAGAGGGCACAGGACAGGCTGGGTGCTCTCCATGTCATGTTCCGTAATGGCGGAAGCCAGTACTGCCGCTTCCAGGAGGTCCTGCGAATGGGTGGGGAATATCTCTCCTCGACAGATTTCCCCTACCTGGTGTCCGGCCCGACCGACACGCTGTATTGCCGATGATACCGATGGAGGGGACTGAATCAGTATGACTTCAGTCAATGAACCGATATCGATACCCAGTTCCAGAGAATTGGTAGCTACGACCGCGCGTAGTTCGCCTTCTCTCAGCTTACGCTCAACTTCGGTGCGTACCTCACGGGAAAGCGAACCATGATGCACGTAGGCTACGGGAGATTCTTCACCATCATTGAGTCTAAGCGCCAGTCTTTCACACAACCTCCTGTTGTTGGCAAAAAACAGCGTGGAGTCGTTTCTTCGGATAATTTCTTTGAACGATATGGTCAGAGCATCCCAGATTGAATCCTGTTCTTCTATTTTTTCGGCAGACCGTACTGAGATGTCATACTGCTTTGTTGTATCGGAGTGAACGATCGAGACGGACCGTGGTCTGTAAACAGGAGAATGTTCATCTCCTTCGACCGTGAATCCCCCGACGAATTCAGCAACGGTTTCCAGAGGGCGAATGGTTGCCGACAGGGAGATACGCTGGAACTCCCCGGACAATAAAATGAGACGCTCTACTGCTGTCATCAGATGCACTCCACGCTTGTTTCCGAACACGCCGTGGACTTCATCAAGAATTACTGTCCTGAGTCCCGTCAGGATAGACCGGCCTCCGGCTGAACTGAGCATCAGATTGAGACTCTCCGGTGTAGTAATGAGAATTTCCGGTGGATGGCGCTGCATCCGGTGCCGTTCGGCCTGGGGCGTATCACCGCTACGGGTCAACACGCGTATTTCCGGAAAATCCTTCCCTGATTTATTGAAGGTTTCTCTGACTTCTTTAAGAGGATCAAGCAGATTTCGCTGAACGTCATTGTTCAACGCTTTCAAGGGGGAGATATATAGTATGCTCGTGTGCCCTGTGGGAAACTGTCCGGTTAAAAGCTGGTTAATCGCCCAGAGAAAAGCAGCCAGTGTCTTGCCGCTTCCGGTCGGCGCTGTAATAAGGACGTGTTCGCCATCCGAAATGTGCTGCCAGCTTTCTTCCTGTACTTCGGTCGGTTGTCCAACCTTTTCAAGGAACCACCGGGCTATGTTCGGGTGGAAAAGAGACAGGACGCTCAGATCTTTCTCCATGACCATATTCTACTATCGTCATGGGGAAATATAAACCATTCCTGCTGAAATGGAGTGTGTCCTGGTTTAAGACGAAAATAATATCTGCTCAAATAATTCTGCCTATCGTAAAGTCCAGTGGAACTGAGGTGTCAATAGGTAGTACTGGCAAGGAGTTTAGTTTGGTCTTCAACCTGAGTATATGACTCACAATCACCATAAAGGTTGAGTCCGCAAGTCGATCCATCCGGAACATCCCGGGCTTTCGTCTGCGAGAAATGGCTTATTCCTCGCTTACGCCGCTTGAATTAAACGCTCGACTGTTCGCTTTGGGCGTTTGCTCGTTAATTCATACGCGTCTTGTAGATTCATCCAAAACTGAGGTGTCGTACCGAGCGCTTGGGAAAGCAGCCATGCTGTCTCCGGCGTAATACCCCGTTTGCCTCGAATTATCTCATTAATCCTTTGCAAGGGTATTCCAATATGTTGAGCAAGCGCTACCTGGGTAACTCCGAGGGGGTCAAGAAACTCCGCTTTTAGTATTTCTCCAGGATGTGTCGCGATTCGATTTTCTGGTAACATTTTCTTTCCTCACTCAATGATAGTCTCTAAGAGATGCGTCGCGGGCATTATTCTCTACCCACCGAAAGATAATTCGCCATTGATCGTTAACTCGAATACTATAATAA
Source organism: uncultured Dehalococcoidales bacterium (assembly GCA_964493985.1). Lineage (GTDB taxonomy): Bacteria > Chloroflexota > Dehalococcoidia > Dehalococcoidales > UBA2162 > MGML01. Next base: position 25,558 of record CAZBQL010000001.1, on the reverse strand, counting down.
CCTGCGAGGTCTCCCTTCAGTAATTCTAACCGGTTCCCTGGTGACTCACGCAAATCATTTAAGCGATAAGCTGCGTCAAGCATATCGAGTTTACGAAGAGCTACGTTTATTATGCCTGGAGGAAATCGTCGAATACGACGAACATCATTCCCATGGTAGAGAGCGGCGGTAGCATCATCTCCAAACGATATGATCATACTATTTCACTGGAGGCCATTATATTACATACACGCTTACCGTGCAACCATGCAAAACAACCATCCGAAGAAATCTACCTGATAGAACGACAAATGCTGCTTTGTAAAGTAAAAGTAGCACTAAAATAGCACGAAAATGGAGCTGAGGGGACTCGAACCCCTTACCTTCGCATTGCGAACGCGACGCTCTCCCGGATGAGCTACAGCCCCACACCTACACATGAGATTATATCATAATTCCTTGTCAGCCAGTATTATTATTGTTATACTGAAATGGTTTCAGGTACGAATTTGATGGACTATGAAACAATTATCGGGCTGGAAGTTCATGCCCAGCTTCTGACTAAAAGCAAGATGTTCTGCCGCTGCAGTGCGGAGTATGCGGACGCTCCTCCCAATTCTCATGTCTGCCCTGTTTGCATGGGAATGCCGGGAGTTCTTCCGGTCATTAACAGCCAGGCAGTGGATTACACGATTATGACAGCTCTTGCCCTGAACTGCCCTGTTTCCGAATTTACCAGATTCGACCGAAAGAACTATCCTTATCCAGACCTTGTAAAAGGCTACCAGATTTCCCAGAGTGGTTCACCGATAAGCGGCAGTGGCTGGCTGTCGATAGAGGTAGACGGAGTCACAAGGGAAATCGGGATAAACCATATTCACCTCGAAGAAGATACGTCTAAATTGTTGCATCGCTCAGTCCCGAACGGAGAAGATTACAGCCTTGTGGATATCAACCGTTCCGGAGTACCTCTGATGGAAATCGTTAGCGAACCGGATTTACGTTCACCTGAGGAAGCTCGCCAGTATCTCATAAAGCTCCGGACAATACTACGCTACATCGGCGTTTCTACCGGGAACATGGAAGAAGGCAGCTTCAGATGCGATGCCAACATCAGCATCCGGCCTGTAGGTGCCGAAGAACTTGGTCCGAAGGTGGAAGTAAAGAACCTGAACAGTTTCAGGGCTGTGTACATGGCCATGGGATACGAGGAAAAACGGCAGAGAAAGGCTGTTGAAAAAGGCGAAAGGCTTGTCCAGGAGACCCGGGGCTGGGTCGAAGAAAGGGGTGTAACCGTTTCCCAGCGTAGCAAGGAATACGCTCATGATTACCGTTACTTCCCCGAGCCGGACCTGCCGCCGATGATACTGACCGCAGATAAAGTGGAAGCTATCAGGATGAAACTTCCGGAACTTCCTGATGCAAGACGTGCCCGTTTTATGGATGAATACGAATTGACGCTTTACGATGCCGATCTATTGACCGGTTCCAGGGAGATGGCTGATTATGAGGAGGAGTTCATAGAAGCCGGTGGTCGCGGCGGAATGTCAGTACCGGAGAGAGCAAAAGTCGGCAGTAACTGGATTTTGGGTGAAGTCAGTCGTATAATGAATGCTAATAGCATAGATATTACCGGATTTAGAGAAAAAGTGAGTGCCGCCAACCTGGTAAGCTTGACGGAGTTAAATTCAGAGGGAAAGATCTCAGCAGCAACTGCAAAATCTATGCTGGAAGAGATGTATAATACCGGCAAGGATGCCGATACTCTGCTTAAAAAGGGAGACCGCGGTCAGATAAGTGATACTGACCAGCTTGAAGCAGCTATTTCACAGGCAATAGCCGCGAACGAGCAGGCGGTCGCCGATTACAGGGCAGGTAAAGAAGCGGCGGTAAAATTCCTTGTCGGGCAGGTAATGAAAGTGACCAGGGGCAGGGCAAATCCTCAACTGGTTAACGAACTAATGAAGAAGAAGCTAGAGGAATTAATAAGTTGAATTACCTGAATATTGCACAGATAGTACTTTCCGTTGCTCTTATCATGGCTATTATGCTCCAGGTGAAGGGTGGTGGATTGGGTGGTATTTTTGGCCAGGCAGACAGCGTATATCGCACCAGGCGTGGAATTGAAAAAACACTTTTTCAACTCACCGTAGTCCTGGCAGTTATATTCGTCATCATCTCAATAGTAGCCCTCAGGGTCACATAGGAGTAACCTGAAAAGGGACGGATATGCATAGCCGAGACCCTTCGCAGTCCGATGGCAATGCCATAAAGCTGGATTATGGCGGCATGATGTCCGAATTTATCGGTTCTCATACAGGTATCACTTATGAAGAGCTGGAAGAAATCTCCCCTGCTGTTCAAGCCGTAGCTGAAAGAATCGAGGAAAAAAGGGATTCCGGCGAGTACGGATTCTATCGGCTTCCATATAATTTCGCAACTGCTGACGAAGTTCTCCGAATGGCTGGAGCATATAAGGACAAATTTGATGATTTCATAGTCCTCGGAATTGGTGGTTCGGCACTGGGAGGAAAAGCTCTTTTTCGAGCTTTGTGCAGTCCCGTCCATAACCTTTTCACTCTAGAGGAGAGAGGTGGAGTTCCAAGGATACACTTCCTTGATAATGTTGATCCTCTAACCGTGAAATCAGTCCTCGATTTTATTCATCCGCAAAAAACCTTGTTCAATGTAATAAGCAAGTCGGGTAAAACGGTAGAGACGATAAGCCAGTTTCTGATCGTGCGAAAAATACTCGAAGACAGACTGGGCGAAAAGACCGCCAACGAACATGTGGTAATTACCACAGGCGATACAAACAGCGGTTTATGCCAACTTGCCCGGGAAAGTAGATATCCTTTGCTGACCATACCGGAAAATGTCGGTGGTCGTTATTCCGTGTTCAGTCCGGTGGGTCTCTTCCCTGCCGTGATGATGGGTATAGATATTAGCGAGTTACTTGCAGGGGCAAGGTTTATGGATGAAAGGACCCGGACAGGCAATCTTCGGGAAAATCCGGCCTGTATATCCGGAGCGCTTCACTACCTTGCCGATACGCGAAAAGGACTGAACATTACAGTGATGATGCCTTACAGTGATGCTTTGTACCAGGTGGCGTTCTGGTTCCGACAACTATGGGCGGAAAGCCTGGGCAAGAAAATGACTCTATCCGGAGAGACGATGAATTCAGGTCAGACTCCGGTCGCTGCCCTGGGTGTGACGGACCAGCACAGCCAGCTTCAATTATATATAGAAGGACCCTTCGATAAAATGATCACTCTTCTTAAAGTTGAAAACCATGGCAGCAATATTAGAATACCCAAATCATCTGAAAGTGAATATTTATATTTTGCGGACCACAGCCTTGAATACCTGATAAACATGGAAATGGAGTCGACCAGGCTTGCCCTGACAGAAGCCGGCAGAAGTAATATGAGTCTGATTCTTCCGAAAATTAGTGCGTTTACCTTTGGCCAGCTTCTGTTCATGCTGGAAGTGCAGACCGTTTTCACCGCAGGACTATATGACCTGAACCCACTCGATCAACCGGGTGTCGAAGCGAGCAAACGATATATTTCCGAAATGCTGAGCGGGGAAAAATCAATAGATACGAAAGCAGGTACTAAAATGGGGAATACGGCAGCAAAATATACTATATAATTTGTATGGTCGATCTATCTTCTCACTACTTGTGCAGGACCTGGAGAGATATGGTAAAATTGTGGCGATGCGCCTGCCGCAGATATTCATATCGACAGTAAAGTCTGTTACAATACGAGGAGTTAAGAAAAATTGATTCTGGAGGTTAGCTGATGAAATGTCCGGTTTGTAAAGCAGACGCCAGAGTACATATTTATTATTGTGCTGCGTGTGGGGTCTATGTTCATGAGAAGTGCTGGAATGAGCACCAGAAAACAGCCCACCAGGATGATAAATGATGAACAGATGGTTAATGATAATCCGTGCTCCTTTTCTTCCCCTGTCGATAGTGCTGGCTTTCTTAGGAGCAACGTTAGCATGGTATAACGGTTCTTTCCACGTTGGAAATGCTTTGCTGGCGGGTTTCGGTATACTGATGGCTCATATCAGTGTTGATGTACTTAACGAATATTTCGACTTTAAAAGCGGTATCGATTTGCATACGGAGAGAACAATGTTCAATGGAGGAAGCGGGGCTCTTCCTCAGGGTCTTTTTACAGCAAGGCAGGCTTTGTGGATAGGGTTGATAGCCTTCATAATCATCATACCAATCGGTGCATACTATGTACTTAGTATGGAAAACGGGCTGGAGTTACTGCCGCTTTTAGTAGTAGCGGCGGTGTGTATCCTTATATACAGTCCGATAATTCTTAAAATACCCTGGCCGGAATGGGCGCCGGGACTTGGTCTGGGTATGTTACCTGTGCTTGGTGCATATTTTGTGCAGACAGGTCAGTTCACCTGGCCTGCAGTTATCGCTTCTGTACCATCATTTATCCTTGTACATAACCTCCTGTTTTTAAACGAATTCCCGGATGCTCAAGCAGATGCGGGCGCAGGAAGAAAGACTACACCCATTCTCTGGGGGAAGAAAAACTCCGCCAGGTTATACTCTGCTATGACGGTCCTGGTCTACCTGTGGATAATCGGCGCCGTAATTGCCCGGCAGATGCCGGTAATAACTCTCATTGGTCTCCTTACAGTACCGATGGCAGTAAAAGCGATCCGCGGCTCTTTGAAATACGATGATAAACCTGTCCTAGTGGGGGCACTGGCAGCGAACGTACAGGTCGTGCTTATCACCCAGCTTCTCGTAGGAATAGGGTATATACTATCGAGGGTCTTCGGTCTGTAATGGCTATAGACCTTGTTTTACTCCACGCTCCGAGTGTGTACGACTTTCGAGAGAAGGCCATTCTTTACGGTCCGGTGAGTGATCTTGTTCCGCCATCACCGGTTTTCGAGATGTATCCTATCGGTCTTGCCAGTATTGCCGAGTACCTGGAAAAGGCCGGATACAGGGTACGGATAGTCAATCTTGCGGTCCTCATGCTCCGGAACAGGAATTTCGATGCCGAAAAGATGATAAAAAATTTGGACTCTCCGGTGTTCGGAATCGACCTGCACTGGATGGTCCACAGTCACGGCTCAATTGAGGTAGCCAGGCTGGTAAAGAAGTATCACCCGGACTCAAAGGTTGTCTTCGGCGGTTTTTCAGCGACCTACTTTCACGAACAACTGATCGAGTACCCGGAGATAGATTTTCTTATAAGGGGTGATTCCACTGAAGAGCCTTTCCGGCAATTGATGGACTGCATAATCAAGGGGGGAGATCCCGGTACAATACCCAACCTGGTCTGGAAGGACTCTGACGGTGATGTCAGGATAAATCCTTTTACCAACGTACCTGATGATATCGAGGATGTGATGATCAATCATTATGGCGGGGTGATCAGGTCGGTAATCAGGTACCGTGACCTTGTCGGTCACATACCGGTTAGCGACTGGCTGCGTTATCCCATTACAGGAGTTATTACCTGCCGCGGTTGTGTTAATAATTGCGTGATATGCGGTGGTTCTAATGCCGCTTTCCGGTGTTATCATAATCGACAGAAACCAGTCTTCAGATCACCGGAGGCTGTCGTGCGTGATATCAGGCAGATAGCGCGTTTCAGCCGGGGGCCGATTTTCGTTCTCGGCGACCTTTATCAAAAAGGGGAAGATTATGCCAATGAGGTATTACGGCGTTTACGGGAAAAGAGAGTAAAGAACCAGTTGATGTTCGAGATATTCTCGCCCATGTCGAAAGAAGCACTTCAACAGATGAGTCTGGCCGCTCCCGGATTCTGCCTTGAAATTTCACCGGAATCTCATGACTACGGGGTGAGGAAAAAATCGGGAAGGAATTATACCGATGAAGCCCTCGAAAACATGATCAGTGATGCGCTGGAAGTGGGCTGCGGTAGAATGGACGTGTTCTACATGGTCGGCATGCCGGGGCAGGATATGAAGTCGGTAATGGATACGGTCGATTACTGTGGTTACCTGATGGAAAAATTCAAAGGAACCGAACGCCTGGCTTTGTTCCTCTCTCCTCTGTCTCCTTTTCTCGACCCGGGAAGTCTTGGTTATGAGCAGTCTGAAAAGCATGGTTATAAGGTACTTTTCAGGAACGTAGAAGAATACAGGCGAGCATTGGAGTCACCAAGCTGGAAATACACATTAAATTATGAAACTGAATGGATGACTCGCAATGAGATAGTGGAAAGCACCTATGAAGGTATTCTCAGACTGGTACGACTGAAGTCCAAATACGGTGTAATTCCGGATGATCTTGCAGAGGTCGGGATCAAGCGTATCGAAGAAGCCCGTGCCATGATGCACAGGATAGACGAAGTGCTTGCCGGAGATAACGCTGAAGAAGAATTAGCCCGCATGAAGCCTGACATCGACCGTATAAACGCATTCCCGAATAGTGAAAAAATTCACCTGGAACTTTCGATGGGAAAGGAAAAATTACGTTACATCAATTCGGTTTGGGCACTTCTCACAGGAAAGTAATAAACAGACGGCTTTATACTATTCGATAACCACGCCTGTACCGTAGGCAAGTATTTCAGAGGCACTCTGCATTACCATCGAGGTAGTGAATCTCAGGGCAATTATAGCATTTGCGCCCTGTTCCGTAGCGTCTTCCTCCATTCGCTGTAAAGCCTGTTCCCTGGATTCAGCCATCATCTTTGTGTATTCCGTAATCTCACCACCTACGACACCTCTGAGTCCTGCCATGATATCTCTGCCGATATGTCTTGCCCTGATGGTGCTGCCTTTAACCAGTCCAATAGTCTTTACAATAGGTTTACCTTGAATTGTCTCGGAAGTAGTGATAATCATTTATCCACTCCTTTAAAATTTTCCTTCTTTGCCTGTTTTATCCTGTCCCTGATAACGACAAGGAGCAGCGACACCCCGCCTATGGCTACAATGCCCACAAGGATGCGGAAGATCAGCGGTATTTGGGCGGTAAAGAAGAATCCCTGGGCTATCCAACCTATTAATGCCAGGACTGCCAGGCCAATGATAATGAAAATAGCATTTACCATATTAAATGTCTCCTGATAAAGGATATTCACGGTAAATAAAAATACTGGTAACCGGCGGAGGGGGTGGGATTCGAACCCACGGTCCCTTGCGGGACAGCGGTTTTCAAGACCGCCTCCTTAGACCTCTCGGACACCCCTCCCGGCTATAAATTCTACTCCAGAAGAGTCTGTTAGCGCAAAGGTCATACGTTCAAGATATTTTTGATACAAAATACTCTTGCCAAAGGCATCCGAGTGTGTAATACTAGGGCAAAGCTATTATACTACTGAATTTTCGTGTTATTAGAGGAACATCTTTGTGAATAAACTCAAACTCCCGTCATCCGTACTGACCGGTATTCTCGTTGCAGTCATAGCCGCAATAGCTTTTATACTCAGGACAGTTCTATCATACAGCCAGATATTCAAAGGTGATTGGATAAAATATTCCAGCGCCGATGCATATTTTCAGATGAGGCTTGTGGATAACCTGGCAGCTAATTTCCCCAGCGCATCCAATTTTGATCCTTACTTACTCTATCCCGGCGGAAGCAGTATCGCCCAGACCCACCTATATAATAACCTGATTGCCAGCGTAAGCAGCATTTTCGGGCTGGTCACACCCGGCCAGCGTGCAATAGATATTGTCGGCGTGTTCACTCCGCCGGTATTTGCAGCGCTGACCATTGTGATCGTTTTTTTTATTGGCAGGGAGTTGATCGGGAAATGGGGTGGAGTGTTTTCGGCTGCTTTGTTGGCTGTACTGCCGGGTGAATATCTTTCCCGTACTAAACTCGGTTTTTCAGACTATCACTGTTTTGAAGTTTTTCTTACCTCGCTTCTCATTCTGTTCGTGATACTTGGGTTGAAAGCTGCCAGAAAGAATGATGTGCGGTTCGTTCAATTCACGAAATTTGACTGGCCTTCAGTGAGAAAACCGTTAATCTATAGTCTGCTTGCCGGTGTCACGCTGGGTATGTTCGGCCTGACCTGGTCGGGTGCTCCAATGTTTACGTTTATTGTATTCGTTTTCCTGCTCATACAGTTTGTTATCGACCATCTTAAAAGCAGGTCTACCGAATACCTGTCGATTGTCGGTACGATTATGTTTTTTGTTGGTTTTTTAATCGTTCTTCCCGGTAATGTGGCGACAATAATACCTGCGTCCTCGCTGGTTGGAGCAGTCGGTTGTGCTGCCCTTGGATTATTATCCTGGTTTATGGCGAAGAGGGACTGGAAATCCGCATATTACCCGGTAACAGTAATTGTTATGGGAGCGGCAGGCTTCGGTGTTTTCTACCTGATTTCTCCAGGTATTGTTAAGTCGATGCTGGAGGCGTTTTCCATATTCAGACCAGTCGGAGAACAACTGACTACCATCGAAATGCAGCCGCTTATAAGTGCATCATACGGAAATGCTTTTGCTATTGTCTGGAATAATTATAATACCACCTTTTTCATAGCTATTATATCTATGTTGATACTCCTGTATTACTTCTTTAAACAGGGAAGTTTTGAAAAGACCCTTTTTCTTGTCTGGAGTATCATTATATTTATAGCGAATCTCGGACAACGCCGGTTTGGTTATTATTACAGTGTCAATATTGCTTTACTTACCGGGTATGTCACATGGCTTGTTATCGATTATGCCAGAGCACATGTCTTCACTGAGAGGGTAAAACAGGCGATAGAGAGAGCAAAAAACGTGAAGCGGAGGGCTGTCCGGAGGCAGCAAGGCAATCCGTTAATAGCCCCTTATTCTATAATGGCTATGGTTGTAATTGTTGTATTTTTCACAGGTTATTTCTGGAGTATAGAGCCGGCAATCGACGCATCTAAAAGAGTGCCCTACGCTCCTTCCGATGCCTGGTGTAGTGTGCTCGACTGGGTCCGGGAGAATACTCCTGATCCTTTCGGTAATCCTGACGAATATTACGCCCTGGTGCAATCCGACAAGTATATTTCTTATTCATCTATTCTGAGCAGCTATCCGGATACTACGAATACGACAGATTATTACAAAGCACTGGATGTATATTACCCTTACCCGGATACCGCGTATGGCGTTCTTTCATGGTGGGATTACGGTTACTGGATAACCAGGATGGCCCATCGTTTACCATGTGCCAACCCGGGACAGGACCCACGTGCCATTAGAGATATGGCTGCATTCTTTACGGCGCAGGATGAAGAAACAGCCGACAAAGTGATAGAAAAAGTCGATGGAAGATACATAATCATCGATTATGAAACAGCTTATGTAAATCCTAATAACGCCAGCGGTAAATTCTGGGCGGTTATAACCTGGGGAGGGATGCAGGTGACGGATTTCTTCGATATGTACCTGGTAACCAATCCCGAGGACCAGACACAACTGATCCAGAGACCTTTATTCTACCCCGAATATTTCCAATCTATGGCAGTCCGAATGTATAATTTTAACTGCCAGGCTGCGAATTCGACAAGTATCTGGGTTATTGGTTATGAACAACGTCAGGATGAAGCAGGCAATGTTTTCAAGTTGATTACGGAAGCCACGCAATATACTTCATATGAGGATGCGAGTGAATTCATATCTGCCCAGGAAACCGGTAATTACCGGATAGTCAGTAATGATCCTATGGCTCCGTGCATACCACTGGAGGCGCTGGACAACTACGAGTTAGTGCATGCTTCGGAACAGGGTCTGCAGCTTACATCAGGAAATCTTACACCACAGGTAAAAGTCTTCCAATACACAAAATAAGACGGTACATCCATCTTACTTTCTATTCAATGTACCCCTACGGGGCATTAAACAAACCTCAGACGGGAGAGATACCGGCTCCGGCTATCACGATATAGGCGACGACTGCTATAAAGAATAGTACCATTCCCATGAGGACAACATGCTCTTTCTTCATATGCTTTTATTCTAGTTTCAATGTAGAAGAGAGTATGTGACCTTCATCTCAATCACTGAATATGGGCGTCCGGTATCTTACCTGATGATGTCTGTCTTCATGAAGTCCTGGAGGACATCCGGGACACGTATCGTACCATCAGCCTGCTGGTTATTCTCCATTATACTTATCATTACCCTGGGCAGGGCCAGGCCGGAACCGTTCAGAGTATGAACAAAGCGGGGTTTGGAATCCGGAGCGGGACGGTATCGGATATTCGCCCGGCGCGCCTGGAAATCGGTACAGTTGGAGCATGAACTGACCTCAAGCCATTCTTCGCAGCCCGGCGCCCACATCTCAAGGTCGTAGCCTTTCGTCGCACCGAAGCTGATATCGGCGGTGCAGAGCTCGATTATTCTATAAGGCAATTCCAGTGCCCGGCAGACATCTTCGGCATCTTTTACCATTTTCTCCAGTTCTTCGTAGGAGGTTTCGGGTTCGGTGAACTTATACATTTCCACCTTATCGAACTGGTGACCGCGTTTTATACCGCGAGTATCACGTCCGGCTGACATTTTTTCTCTCCGGAAACAGGCAGTATAGGCGACGTAGTATATCGGGAGAGTTCCCGGCTGGAGTATCTCGTTACTGTGCAGGTTTGTTACCGGTACCTCGGCAGTGGGCACGAACCAGAAGTCATCTTCTTCGTCGTGATAGAGATTTTCCTCGAATTTTGGTAGCTGGCCTGAGCCGACCATGATCTCACGCTTGACCATCCACGGGGGGTATATCTCATAATATCCGTGCTTTGAGGTATGAAGATCGAGCATGAAAGCAATTATCGCTCTCTGAAGGCGTGCTCCAAGGCCTTTAAGTACGTAGAAGCGACTCCCCGACAGTTTAACTCCCCTGTCGAAGTCAATTATCCCCAGTTTCTCACCCAACTCCCAGTGTGGCAAAGGTTTAAAATCCAGTTTTCGCGGTTCACCCCAGGACCGTACGAAAGTATTATCTTCCTCTCCTTTGCCTAAAGGAGTGGACTCATGAGGAATATTAGGGACCTGGAGGAGCAGTCCTTCCAGCCGTTCGTCCAGTTCTCTAACCTCTTCTTCGAGGGTGTTGATCATGTTGCGCAGGTTGCGGCCTTGTTCTATAGATGCTTCGTCCTGTTTTCTTTCACGTGCTGCTTCTTTGCGTTGACGTCTGTATTCCTCGAGTTCGGATACCTTGCTGCGCCGTTCCGTGTCAAGCTTGATTATCTCATCGAGGGGCGCGGAATCCTGCCGGGAACTCATGGCTTGTTTTACCGATTCCAGATTTTCTCGGATATATTTCAGATCCAGCATTTCCTTACCCCTTTTCCCTCCATCCACATTATTCCTCTCCCGTTGGGAAGAGGTGAATGAGTATATAAGTTACCCTTACCCCTTTTCCCTTAACTGAGGGAATAATATTACTTCGCGAATCGATTGTTTATCGGTAAGCAGCATTACCAGGCGGTCGATCCCGATACCAAGTCCACCGGTAGGCGGCATACCGTATTCCAGCGCGGTCAGGTAGTCTTCATCTATCGTCCACCGTTCTTCATCGGATTCCTGTCGTTCTCTTAATTGCTCTTCGAACCTTTCTCTCTGTAATATCGGATCATTTAACTCACTGTAGGCGTTATCCACTTCGAGACCGGCGATTATCGACTGGAATCTCTCTACAACACGTTCTTCACCCGGCTTGTTCTTGGCCAGAGGCGACATGGAAACCGGGTAGTCATAGACAATCGTTGGCTGTATCAATTTCGGACGTACACAGGTCTTGAGAAGCTCATCGACCAGTTTTGCCCAGTTTTTATTCGGATCGGCTTCTATCCCTTGTGAACGCATCTTTTCCATCAGTCCGGCAGCGGTAGGATATTTTACGAAGTCGATACCGCTGTATTCTTTGACGGCGTCACGCAGGGTTATCCGTCTCCAGGGAGGAGTGAGATCGATCGTGTCTCCGGCATATTCGATAGTGTCAGTTCCCAGTACCTTACGGCTGACCTCACATATAAGTTCTTCCTGCATTTTCATTACGTGGCTGTAATCAGCGTAGGCTTCGTATGTTTCCAGGAGAGTATATTCCGGATGATGAGTCGTGGAGATACCCTCGTTACGGAAAACATATCCTATCTCATACACCTTATCAAAACCGCCGACGATCAATCGCTTGAGGTGCAGTTCGAGTGCTATACGGAGGTAAAAATTCCGGTCGAGAGCGTTGTGATGCGTAATGAACGGTGCGGCCAGGGCACCTCCTGCGGAGGGGTGGAGGACCGGTGTTTCCACCTCAAGAAAATCCCTGTTATCAAGAAATTGTCTGATAGCAGTGATAATCCTGCTGCGTATCTTGAACATTTCTTTCACTTCGTTATTTGCGATAAGGTCGACGTATCGCTGGCGGTAGCGTGTTTCAACATCCACCAGGCCGTGCCACTTTTCCGGCAGAGGCAGAAGCGACTTTGACAACAGGATGTAACTTTCTACTCTTACCGTTGGTTCTCCGGTCCTTGTCCGGAGGATAGTACCCTCGACTCCAATAAAGTCACCGATATCAAGGTCCTTAAATATCTTTAGTTTGTGTTCATCCAATTGATTGATGTTCATGAATAGAAGCTGGATTTTGCCGGTTGAGTCCCTGATGTCCATGAAAGAACTTTTCCCCATCGACCTGTTGGCCATAATACGCCCGGCAACCGACACCTTTGCTTCCTTGTTCTCACCCTTTTCTATGGCTTCAAGCAATTCAACTGCCTGTACGGCTGTATGAGTACGGGGATAGCTGTTGGGGTATGGGTCGATACCCGACTTTCGCAGGTTTTCCGCCTTATCGATTCTTTGCTGCGTTATACGGTCGAGTCTTGATGTCATTTTAGTCCTGTTTATTCCGTTTCTTCCGGTTTATTTCTGGCTTTAACTCTTTCAATAATTTCAAAAATAATACCGACAATCAGACCGGCCCCGCCCACAATAGCAATTCCCTGGAAATACCACGTGTTCGCATATTGGGGTACATAGTCGGCGACCAGTCTATATAAAGCTAAGCTAGCAAGTATAAATCCCAATCCGAAACCTATAAGCGCTCCATTCATCAAAGCGGTACTTCTCATTTCTCTTCTCCTCGTCTGATTTAGATATCTTATGGTAGGCTACTTTTTTTAGGTAGTCAAGATTCGGATGACCCGCAGAGAGTATACGGACTTTATGATACAGGTGGATTATCTATAAACCGCAGACATAACCAGAAGCACTACATTACCGTTACAGGCGGGTTTTAATTTATGACGGGGAGAAAGTCGTAATTGACGAAGAAAGAGCTTTCCTGCAGTATTCATGAATTCTCAGAGTAGTTCGATATGTTGCTTTAATACTTATATTCCCGAATCGAACTTTAAACTATCCAGCCAGGCGACTGATCTCAGGTCTTTTTCAAGAAGGTACCGGATATACCCCCTTATAATCTTTTCAAGTTCGGTTGACAACTCGGGAGGTACCTTCAGCCGGGATGCTGTATCGTAGTCATTATTCTGGAAAAATCGCAGGACTTTCAGAGCGTTCACGGAGAGTGAAAACAGGACGGACGCACTTTTGTAACTGCAGTCGGGGCAAAGTACTCCTCCTGAACCGGGGCTGAACGTATTTGTTACAGGTTCAAGTTCTTTCCTACAGTTTACACAATGCTGAAGTTGAGGACGGTATCCCACTTCACCCAGGAGATGGATTTCGAAAAACCTCAGTAAGGTTTCGATATCATCTGCCTGGCACAGGTTCTTCAATGTTTCAAGCAGTAACCGAAATAGATTGTAGTCCTCATAATGATCGGGGGTAAACTGGTTGACGAGTTCGATAACGTATAACGCATAAGACATTAATTTATAATCGTTTTTTAACGGAACGAAGCTGTCGATAGTCTGGCTGCCGGTGATCGTATCAATATTCCTGCCACGGGCAAAAGTAACACGGCTATGGGTAAGAAGTTCAAGGTGACCGGCCATTTTACTTTTTGTCTTTCTTAGACTCCTGGCAAATCCCTGGATCTTCCCGCGATCGGGAGTATAGAGGGTAAGTATGGTATCGGCTTCACCCAGTTTTGTTTTCTTGATGACTATAGCATCTGTCTGGTAGTTCCTGGGGGTAGTCATTATTTTACCTGTTTCCAGTATTTTCTTTTCCAGCCGTCGGCTTCCATGTATCGTGAAAATTCGTACTGCCAGTCTTCGGATATCAACCGCTGGTGCTTGTGTTCATCGTTAAGGGACTCTTCCGCCGTACCGGGGCAGTGTATGATGTGGCCGCCTTTCCGGGTTACTCGTTCGAATTCCTGTAATTCTTCTTCGAGTTGCCATCCCAGCGCGTGAGAGGTGAGTAGAACATCAGCAAATTCGTCCGGCAGGGGAATGGAATGCTGGAATCCTTCGAGAACGAATACATTGGTTAATCCCATTTCTTTCGTTTTCTCACGGATAAACTGCCTGAGTCTGGTTACCGGTTCAATCGAATATATATATTTAGCAGTAAGGGCGGCTTCCAGTGTTACCCTGCCTGTCCCGGCTCCGGTATCGATCACTACCTTATCATCGAGGGAAGTTATTGATGTGACTTCATTGAAATCCCATTTATTGAATTCCTGTTTATCATATTCGTTTGGGCACTTGTTATAGACCAGCAGGTCTGCGATAGTCCAGACCACCGTATCACTGAATTCCGCCAGTTGCCGCTGGCCCTTCGCCGGCCCATGTTTAGCCGTTACGTGTTCGATGAAGGAAATAATGTCCGGGCATTTCTTTTCGAGGAATGTCTTAATGGGTGGATATGCCCAGAGAACAGCCGCGAATTCCCGTTCGGGCAGGTAACCGGGAAGGTAACCTATCTGAAACGATTCCAGGAGGTAAAGGTCCTCCACCCTGAACGTATTACCTTTGAATATGTTCTTGAATAAAGTGTAGGTCATGCAGTGTCACTCCGAAGAGTCCTATCGGTTTTCGGTAAGGTCAATGAGGTTCGGCAAGTCCGAAAGCGAACGTATTTCGAACTCGACATCGATATCGGCCGGTCTTGTTTCACCTTTCCTGTTCAGCCATACGCTGGGTATCCCTAACGAAGCAGCGGATGTAACATCATTATGCAGTGAATCACCGACATTCAGCAACTCATCGGGTGTACACCCGGCTTGTTGGAGCACGACCCGGTAGAATCCAGGATCAGGTTTTTCGATACCGCATTCCTCGGAAAACACCATAAAACTAAAGTATCCTTCCAGCCCGCACAATTCCGGGTAACTGTTGCCGTTGGAATGCAGTCCTAGGATGTACCGGCTTTTTAATGCTTCAAGCACCGGGATAACGTCCTCGTACACTTCGATATCCTCGTAACGGTGCTTCATATACAGGTTATAGAGATGGTGTGCCAGAGATTCATCCTGCCTGCCGACTATTGCAAGTATCTGTCTGAATGACTCGAGCCTGACAGCCCTGAAATCGACGATGGTACCTCCGGACATTTCCGCCACGGCATCCCTGATCTCGATCATCCGGTCGGCATTCATCCTGGTCGACGAGCCGGAGTGATGTTTTTCAAGTTCACGGAGAGAACATCCCAGTGAATGACGCATCACCTTGATGAAATCCACCAGTGTACCGTCGGTATCGAACGCAATTGCCTTTATTCCAGTGATTTGTCTCATTTTCTCTCTCCTTGCGGGGTTGATAATTTAATCTGGTTCCCTCACTTCAGCTCTCTCTCACGAGGAGAGAGAGCCAAGGTTAAAATCAATAATTGAAACAAAGTCTGTCTATAATACCGGTTTTCGGGCCGCGACCATAACCTCCATTTCATCAAGGTCGAGAGGTCGTTTTCCCCAGTTGCCGGCTGTACCTCCCCAGACATTTTCTATCTTGAATCCTGCTATTTTGAACAACAGTACAAGCTCTGATGGAGTATAGGAGCGCTCGCGGACGATAAGAATATCTTCGGAGTTATCTATTTCCATAAGGTGGGTTTCTACCAGTGTCACGGGATCGAAGATTCCCCTGTCGATGTCTTCCTGAGTATACTGCCGGATAGGCATGCAGCCGTTAAGGGCTGTCAGGATAAATTTTGCCCCCGGTTTCAGAGCGGCGAAGATGTTCCTGAGTATGGTTAAGTCCCTTTCGTGAGGATCATCTCCTTCCCCCAGCAGGCAGAAAGCGCCTTCGCACAGGCAGATGGCGGCGTCGAATACCGGTTCCGACCTGTATTCCGCCGCGTCAGAGTTTACCAGTTCAATCTCTATACCTTCGTCTTTTGCGGTGGCTTCTGCTTCGGTAAGCATGCCTGAAGAAATATCGACTCCGGTGACGATATAACCGTATTTTGCCAGTTCGATAGAATGTCTTCCCGTGCCACAGCCGATATCCAGAATGCTGCTTCCTTTCGGCAAAGCCAGTTCTTCAATCAGGAAATCTATCTCCTTCAGAGTCCCATAGGTGAAGGGATTCTGCATATACCTTGGAGCATGACTGTTAAAATATTCCTGCCAGCTATTATTTTTCGTCATGGCGTATCTCCATTGTTGTTTATTCAACCTCTCTGACCGGTCCGCTTCCGGCGAATTGTTGCCCGAGTATTTTCCTCACTGCTGCCAGAGTCTCGTGATCGTCCGTCGGGAGTGAAGGGGCGACATAGAGGACGATAAGCCTGCCCTTCTGGAACCAGTGCGGTGGAGAAATCCAGTCGAGGTGGATTATCAACTGCTTTTCGGGATTATTCAGGTCGTAACCGTCTCGTGATATTAGCTTCGTTTCAGTTATGGCTGATTCTTGGTCAGGATATTCCCATACAAGGAGGGAACCTCCGTGTTCATACTCTATTTTCTTTGCCCGGACAGAGAAAATGGTCTCATCATTTCGATTCTTGAAAAGTGGGTAAGAAGCTTCCTCAATACTCGTTATTATCACCCTGGCGTCCTCAAGTTGTCCTTTCAGGTCTCCAAAACTCATATTCACAGGATTCTCCGGCTCTGAAGAACAACCCGGAAAGAGGAGAATCAAGGAAAACAGACAAATGATATACAGGAGACGTATCATAACATCATTCCTCCCGTGAATAAACAGGTGAAGTTACAGTTCCTGTCTGCCTTCGAGAGCACGGGTAAGAGTGACATCATCGGCGTATTCCAGTTCGGTGCCAAAGGGTAGTCCCATGGCAAGACGGGTTACCTTTATACCGAGGTTTGAAATCACGTGATGGAGGTACATCGCGGTCTGCTGTCCTTCCATGTTGGTGTTGGTAGCTAATATCACTTCTTCGACGGTGTCATTCTTCAGGCGGTCAAGCAGTTCTCTCACCCTTATATCCTCGGTACCCACTCCCTCGGTGGGAGATATCGCACCGTGAAGGACGTGATAGAGACCTTTGTAGACACGGGTATGTTCCAGTGCAAGGATATCCTGGGGTTGTTCGACGATGCATATTTTCGTTTGATCGCGCTCCGTGCTGCTGCATATCCGGCATGGATTCGAATCGGTAACGTTAAAGCAGGACGAACAGAGCGTAATCTGGCTTTTCACGGACAATACGGCATCTGCAAGGTCCCGTGCGTTTTCTTCGGAAGCGCGTAACAGGTAAAAGGCAATTCGCTGAGCGCTCTTGGGACCGATGCCGGGGAGTTTATTAAACTCACGAATAAGCCTGTTTATCGGCTCCGCCGTGGGTTGAGAATTCTCGTTCAATAGTACGACTCCTTCGTTAACTACATAAGGCCGGGTATTTTCATACCACCGGTCAACTTGCTCAATTCCTTGGAAGCCATTTTCTGGGATTTATCCGTGGCTTCTTTTATTGCCTTGAGAAGAAGTTTCTCGAGATTTTCCGCTTTGTTCGGGTCAATGACATCCGGTGATATTTTTATGGAGCGTATGTTCTGCTGGCCATCAATAGTCACTTTTATAGCCCCTTTACCCGATTCAACCTCGATGATGGTTTTTCCCAGTTCTTTCTGGGTTTTATCCATCTTGGATTTCAGTTCCCGGGCCTGTTTTATCATATCGAAGTTCATTTCTCCTCCTGGTCGATTATTTGGGCACCCATTTTCAGGGCTGCTTTTAACAGATGGTTGTTGTCTTCCTGCACACAGGAAACGCGGCAGGACCTTCCAAGGAAATTGCTGAGTATTTTTTCCGCCACCTTCAGGTTTTCAGTTTTTTCCATTAACTCCTTATGCTGTTTGTGCCGGAAAGCCAGTACTACCGTATCATTGTCGATCGTAAGTGGATCGATACCAGCGCTTCTCAAAATGGCAAGAGCCGATGTTTTCTTCGTTTCCGGAGGCGCCAGGTCGATAACCTGTCTCCAGTTCAATTTTAATCTCTCCAACTCCGTGCCGCCGTTCAGGGCAGATAAACCATTTTCTTCAGGCTTAATTTCCCGGGCTGATTCAGATAGCGGTTGTGACTTTTCCTCTATCTTTTCTTCATGTCGGGGTTCGGTTCCTGATTCGGGAGCAGGTTCGCTGTTCACGATAGCCGGTCCACTTATTTCATCTTCTTGTGCGGACTCTATCTCTTCAGCCACCGGCTCATGATTGTCATGCTCTTGAGCATGTTTCTCCTTGGTCTCCCTGGCCGGTTGTGCTTTTGCTTTAGGGTCGGATGTATAAGCCGGTTCATGAGCCGAAGTCTTTATCTGTGAATGGAGTGTTATATTATCAATCTTTTCTGCCTGTTCTTTTTCACTTTCAGCGGCAAGGACACAGTCGATCAGAGCGAGTTCCAGTGGAAGGGTTGGATAATTATCGATACCGATTTCAAGCTGCCCGAACAACCTGACAGCGGTCAATATCTGCTCAAGAGATACACCGGATGCAATTTCTTTTAATTCCTCGATATCTTCCGCAACAAGGTCTGCCGAATCTCCGGAGCCTGTTTTGATCAGTAATAATCCCCTGAGGTATTCGACGAGTTCACGGTTGAATTGTTTAAGGTCCAGACCGTCATTGTTTACTCCGTTAATCGTAGCAAGCCCGGCAGTGATATCCCTGTTCATTATATGCCTGACAAGTTCTCTGCTTCGCATATCTCCGGTGATCCCGAGTACCGCCTGCACCTGTTCAAGACCGATTTCAGAGCCGTAGTAGGTCGACAGCCTTTCCAGGAGGTTAACAGCATCCCGGGCACTGCCTGTAGCACTTTTCGCTATTAGCTGCATTGCTTCCGGTTTAACCTTAATACCCTCACCCTGGCAAACGTAATCGAGATACGAGACCAGGTCAGCCTGGGTCAGTCTCCGGAAGTCGAAACGCTGGCATCGCGAAAGGATGGTGGTCAGGATTTTCTGGACCTCGGTAGTGGCCAGAATAAATACTACATGTGAGGGTGGTTCTTCAAGAGTCTTAAGCAACGCATTGGAAGCGCTGTTACTGAGCATATGGACTTCGTCGATGATATAGACCTTGTAACTTGCCTGGTTTGGTGCGTAGTTTACTTTCTCCCGGAGGCTGCGGATATCCTCGACTCCTGTATTGCTGGCCGCATCGATCTCTATAATATCCAGTGCTCTGCCTTCAGAAATCGCAAGACACATTTCACAGGTATTACACGGTTCACCGTCATTGGGATTAATACAGTTAATCGCCTTAGCCAGGCTACGGGCAGTGCTGGTTTTTCCTGTACCCCGGGGACCGCAGAACAGGTAAGCATGGGAAACTCGTCCGCTTCTGAGAGCATTACGCAGTGTCTGCGTTACCGGTTCCTGACCGATTACTTCAGCTAAAGAGCGTGGTCGCCATTTTCGATATAATACCTGTGAAGCCATATTGTTATCGCTATCCATTATACCGCAATAAGGTTGGCTTTCCCAAGAAAAATATCAGTAAAAAAGGAATAATGACGAAAATAAAAACCGGCCTCAAATATTTGTTTACTTGAAGCCGGTAGTCCAGTCTTTCAACTTTTACAGTAGTGATGGGATATCCTTGGAAGTTTCATCTATTTCCATAAGTTTTTCTACGGTTTCTTCCTGTCTCCTCTTCATTACCGGTATGAGGCTGGCCGATTTGGTATAGTAACCTCTTATCTTTTCAACATCACTCAGTTCGGAAAGTATAACGCTGACATCCAGTAATCCTCTTTGTCTGGGATAGTCGCCATTCCTGATAGTAGCGAGTGGAACGAGATTCCTCATGTAATCACCAAGTTCTTTGACCATGTCCACGTTCATTTCCCTTGAAGGAGCCGATAACAGGAAAAGCGCTCTCCTGGCATCTTCCGGTTTGCAGTTCAGGGAAAGCTCGCTTATAGCGGCGTCCATAGCCTGGATGGCTTTCTGGGTCTCGGTCCCCTTCTTGATGAAGTCCCTTGACTTTTCACCGGGGAACCTGAGCAGGGGTATCTGAGAATTTCCGTAACCGATGACTGTCCAGCCGACGATGGTCTGCATAATATCACCGGCATCGAGCAGTTTGGCGCCGATGTATTTGGGTTTTTTCTCCTCACCGGCACAGAGGATACCGTAAAACGGTTCGGCGATCATCTGGTTGATTTTCGCCAGGTTGTTGGAGAGGGATGAATCCTTCCTGATATACCTCTGGTTATCAATAAGGAATACCGCATCAGCGACCGAGTAGGTTGATTTCAGACAGGTAGCGGTATTATAGGTTGTACGTTCTTCGGTCTGTTCTTCATGTTCGAAGGGGAGGACAACGGCAGTGTATACCGGTTTGTCGGAATAACGAGCCTTAACATGCTGTGTAATTACCGGCAGAGCGCCTGAGCCGGTACCGCCACCGGCACTCGCGATCAGAAAGAAGGCATCAGATTCATAAAAACGCTTGGTTGTCCTGATAGCGTCTATTACCTTATCGGAGTCTTCTTTAGCGATCTCAGCGCCAAGCTCGTTTACCTTGCCGACGCCGTGGCCTCCTGTTTTTCTGCCGCCAATCAATATCCTGTGCTGGTAGTCCCGCTTGATAGCGGTCAGACCACTCAGGTCTGCAGCATCGGTATTAACAGCAAAAGCGCCGGTTACGATTTCAATGCCGCGCTGTCTCTTAGCCTTGTTATTCAGTTTTGCGAACTCATCAGCTATCCTTCCACCGCACTGTCCCAGACCAATTACCACTATTTTCATATACCACCTCAGCACAAACTTTTCGCAATTTTATGCATACTTACTCCATAATGTCAATAATTACGCACGATTAAATTAAATAATTTCCGAACTTAAAGAGTAAGGGTATGTTTATCTTCTGAAGAAATTTCCGTTCAGTGCTTGACAAAGTACGTGTTTATGTTTATAGTCTCTAATTAAAACCAAATCAAAAGGGAGGTTGAGTAATGGAAGGATATTGTGTAAAGTGCAGGGCAAAGAAAGAGATTAAGGACGCAAAAGCAATTACAATGAAGAACGGTAAACCCGCAACCCAGGGTGTATGCCCGTCCTGTGGGACCAAGATGTTCAGGATTGGAAAAGGCTAAAGCTTAATTATGAAAATAAAAAAGAAGGCCATCTTATGTACGATGGCCTTCTTTCGTTTATGAAATTATGGACGCGGGCATTATTTTATGAATCAAGCGCATGCCGTAATTCGGAAATAAAGTTGCCGATTCTGGAAAATGAATCATTGGACTCCAATAATTGGACTATTCGGCTGCCAACTATTACACCATCGGCTAATCTTCCTACCTGTGCTGCCTGTTCCGGTGTAGATATGCCGAAGCCGACACAGAGGGGTTTTTCGGTCGTTTTTCTGACTCTGTTTATAAAATCTTCTAAACCGGAAGGGAGAAAACTCCGTGCCCCGGTAACTCCTGTGACGGAGACCAGGTAAATGAATCCCCGTGAATGCTCCGCCCCAAGTTTTATACGCTCATTATTACTCGTTGGGGCGAGTAGGTAAATAAGATCGATGCCATTATTCGAAGAACTCTCTTCGATCTCAACTCCTTCTTCCGGCGGCAGGTCGGGAATAATAAGACCGTCTATACCTGAAATCGAACAAGCTTTACAGAATTTATCGATACCATAGTGGTAGATTGGATTATAATAGGACATAAATACCAGCGGAGTATCTACTTTTTTTCTCAATACACCGGCCAGTTCCAGACAGATGTCGGTAGTAATACCATTTTGCAGCGCACGGTAACTGGCATTCTGTATCGTTACTCCATCGGCAAGCGGGTCTGAAAAAGGTATTCCCAGTTCGATGATATCGCAGCCATTCTCTGCGAGAACCGGCACGGCTTTTAAAGTAGCGTCGATGCTCGGATAACCCGTCGTGATATATGCGATAAGCGCGGTGTGTCCTTGTTTGGTGAAGACTTTTTCGATTTTGCTCATTACTTCACCCCCAGTGCTTCTTCGACTATATCCATATCCTTATCACCGCGCCCTGATAGATTAATGATAATTATCTTATCCTTGTCCAGTTTTCGCGCTACCTGTGTGGCATGATGTATGGCATGTGAAGATTCAAGTGCAGGAGTAATACCTTCGGTGCGGCACAGCAACTGGAAACTTTCGAGAGCATCGGTATCATCCACCGCAACATATTCAGCACGCCCGGTATCCTTGAGGTAACTGTGTTCAGGTCCAACCCCGGGATAGTCCAGCCCGGCAGAAACGCTGTGTGTCTCCTTTATCTGGCCGTTTTCATCCTGGAGAATATATGACTTCGAGCCGTGCAGGACTCCTACCATGCCTGCCGCCAGCGTAGCAGCGTGTTTGCCGCTGCCTATTCCTCTTCCTGCTGCTTCTACTCCTATCAACCTTACTTCCCTATCCCCGATGAATGGATGAAATATACCGATGGCGTTACTTCCGCCCCCAACGCAGGCGACTATACAGTCAGGCAGACGTCCTTCTTTTTCAAGTATCTGCTGCCTTGATTCCGTACCAATAACCGACTGAAAATCCCTGACCATTTCCGGGTACGGATAAGGACCTACCACCGAACCAAGCAGGTAATAGGTATCTCTGGCGTTCGTTACCCAGTCACGGATAGCCTCGTTGATGGCGTCTTTCAGCGTCCTGCTGCCACTGGATACCGGCCTGACTTCAGTCCCCATCAGCTTCATGCGGAAAACATTGAGTGCCTGTCTCCGTATATCTTCTTCTCCCATATACACTATGCATTCGAGTCCGAGTTTGGCACACACGGCAGCGGTAGCGACGCCGTGCTGTCCGGCTCCGGTCTCGGCGATTATCCGGTGCTTGCCCATTTTCACGGCGAGTAATCCCTGGCCGAGGGCGTTGTTTATCTTGTGAGCTCCGGTGTGAGCAAGGTCTTCGCGTTTTAGATATATTCGGGCGCCACCACAGTGTTCGGTCAGTTTTTCCGCCAGGTAAAGCGGAGTAGGTCTTCCCGAGTAATCGCGGGACACGGAGTCGAACTCAGCCCAGAAATCTTTATCTTTCTTCAAAGCCTTATAAGCTGCCGCCAGTTCATCCAGAACAGGCATGAGCGTCTCCGGGACGAACTGCCCGCCGTAGTTTCCGAAATATCCTTTTCTATCCTGTATCAATTAACCACCTCCCGCTACAGCTTTCACTTCGCTGATAAATTCTTTAATCCTGGTAGTATTTTTTTTACCATCGACCTCTACCCCTGATGAGACATCCACTCCCCAGGGATGTACTTCATCGACAACTCCGGCTATATTTTCCGGGTTGAGTCCCCCGGCTATAATAACAGGGATTCTTTTTGCTACTCCTGAAGCTACGTGACGGCTGAATGACTGGCTGGTGCCACCGTAGGCGTCATCACTTTTCGTATCCAGCAGGTACATTACATCCCTGCCCCGCAGTATGTTAAATCCTTCCTCTATTTTCGCGACTACACTGTCGACAGTGTCGGTATCCGCGACATGAATCACCTTTATTACCGGCTTGTCTATCTCAAGGCAGTACTGCCAGTCCTCATCGCCGCTCAGTTGCACCAGGTCAAGGTCGCACTGGTTCGCTATCCGGTTTACCTCGGATGCGGGTGCGTTCACGAATACACCTACAACCGCTGTAGGTTTATCCAACGTCTTTACCGCTTTTACCAGAGCGACTGCATTTTCCGGTGTGACTTGACGTTTGCCTGGTGCGAAGATCATGCCGACAAAATCGGCACCTGCTTCAGCGGCGGCGAGTATATGTTCTTCTTCACTCAATCCGCAGATTTTCACCTTGGTTATTTTCATAGGAACTCCTTCATTGCAGCGGCTATATCAGAGGAAGCCATCAACGATTCTCCGATAAGCACCGCGTCAATATCCCAGCCTTTCAGTCTCTCGATATCATTCCGGTCCTTTATTCCGCTTTCACTGACCACGATCCTGTCGGCCGGTATCAGTTGTCTCAACTTCCCTGTAGTCTTGATATCTACTTCAAATGTCCTCAGGTCGCGATTGTTTATACCGATTATTCGCGCACCGCAGTTTACCGCGATTTCGCATTCATATTCGTTGTGTGTTTCGACCAGGCATTCCATTCCGAGTCGATGACTCAACTCCATTAACTCTGCTATTTGCTCAGATTCGAGGATAGCGACGATAAGCAGGATTGCATCCGCTCCGGCAGCCCTGGCTTCGTATACCTGGTACTTGTCCAGCATGAAGTCCTTCCTTAAGAGGGGTATAGGAGTGTCCAGTGCTTTCCTGATTTTCCTCAGGTAGTCCAGGCTACCCATGAAATACTTTTCATCGGTCAGCACCGATATGGCGGCAGCGCCGTTATCGGCATATGTCAGGGCTATATTGACCGGATCGAAATCTTCGCGGATAATTCCTTTAGATGGCGATGCTTTTTTTACCTCAGCGATAAGTTGAATACGGTCACCTTTAAGAGTCGAAGCAAAGTCCAGAGGAGGTGACTGCTCCTGTATCTGCTTTTCCAACTCTTCAAGGGACATTTCGCGTTTACGTTGCTCTACTTCGGGTATTTTATCGGCTACTATGTCATCCAGTATCATTAAAATTTCTCTTCAACAGATAAAAATTATGTCATTCCCGCGAAAGCGGGAATCTATATTCTTATTTGAATGTTTCTGTTAATTTTATCAGGCTTTCCAGTTTTTCCGTGGCCTTGCTGCTGTCGATGGATTCGGCGGCGGTTTCCACTCCCTCTCTAAGTGTCCTGGTCCTTTTACCGGCAACCAGAGCGGCGGCGGCATTCATCAGCACTATGTCACGCTGGGGGCCCTGTTTCCCGTTCAGAATATCCCGCAGAAGATCGGCGTTTTCTTTAGCCGTACCTCCTTTAAGGCTATCCATTCCTGTCTTGGAGAATCCCAAGCCTTCAGGACTGATCTCATAGTTTTTTATCTCACCTCCGGTTACTTCACAGACACGGGTGTTTGCGGTAAGGGTTATCTCGTCAAGACCGTCGTCACCATGCACCACCAGGGCGTGTTTGCATCCGAGACTCTGCAGTACCTTTGCCATCGTTTCGACCAGTGAGCCGTCCGCAACACCAAGCAGGTACGTTTCGGCGCTGGCAGGATTGGTCAGGGGGCCAAGGATATTAAATACGGTGCGAATGCCTATCTCGCGGCGTGGAGGTCCGGCGTATTTCATCGCCGGATGGAAGGCGGCGGCGAACATGAAACCGATTCCCACTTCATCCAGGCACTGCTTGACCTGTTCGGGGG